>JBLRXB010000041.1:0-10238 GCA_047920915.1 Kiritimatiellia bacterium | reverse complement strand
CATGGCGGGCATCGTGCAGAATATCCTTTCGCATGATGGGACAACCAGCGTGTACGATACGACCGGGCCGCATGTTTTGAATCGCGTCCTTGCGGGGCAAGCCCTTTCTAGCCGTCCCCATCGGCATGTATGTATTCAAGGGGCCTTTACGAACGAACACTTTCAATATCTAGACAAGCCGCGCGGTAAATGGACGTACCAGAGTCCTAAGGATTTGATCAAGCAGTAGATCCCGTGTGCTTATTCGTGTCGGAGGGCTTCGATGGGGTCGAGGCGTGCGGCGCGAATGGCGGGGTAGATCCCGAAGATGATCCCGACGGCCATACTGACGCCGAGGGCGAGTATAACGCTGAGGGGGGTGACATAGGTGGGCATGCCAACTGTGCGGCTGATGATCCAGGGAATGAGCATGCCGATGGCGACGCCGATGATGCCGCCCGTGGTGGAGAGAACGATGGTCTCGATGAGAAACTGGTAGACGATCTGGCGTTGTTTGGCGCCAATGGCGCGGCGCACACCGATTTCACGGGTGCGTTCGGTGACCGAGGCCAGCATGATGTTCATGATGCCGATACCGCCTACCAGCAAGCTAATCCCAGCGATGGCACCGAGGACGATATTGAAGTTGCGGCGGGTAGCTTCGGCTTGCCGTAGAAGTGCCAGCGGCACATTAACGCGATAGGCGGATGTTCGCCGATGGACGCGTGCCAGCATGGCCTCGATGGCAGCGGCATTTGGCTCGACCGCGTGCAGGGAGCTGATTTCGACAATGATCTGGTTGAGTTCCACTTGTTCGCGTGCGGTGCTGCCGCCGCTGCGGATTTCCTGCATGTCGCCAAAGCGTTCGCGGGCGGTGGTGATGGGCACATATAGATCCGTATTGCGATCGGGGGTCTGCATGCCACCGGCAGCGGCGGCTTCACTTTGGACGATACCGACGATGGTAAAGGAGGTTCCGCCGATACGGATTTGGGAGTCCAGACCGGCGCGCGCGGCCGCGAAGAGTCGACGGGCAGCGTGTTCGGTGAGGACTGCCACGTTGGCCTTGCGTTCGAGATCCATTTCTGACAAGGCGCGTCCTTCGAGCATGGGGCGGTTGACGAGGTCAAACCAATCGGGGGTAGTCCCGACGAGGCGGAGCTGCATGGCTTGCGGGCCGATGCGTCCTTCGCGCTGGATGAGCTTGACGGGTACCGCTCTGGCGATATCCGGGAAGCCGCTTGACAGGCGCTGCAGGTCGGCATAGTGCAGTCCATACAGGAGAAGACGGGTTGTCTCGCCTCGTTGTCCGTCCTGGTCTCCATCGGGGCGTGGACCATCGATGATGATGTTATGGCTGCCAAGTCGTCTGATCTGCTCCAGCGCCTCGCGACTGGCGCCTTCGCCAACGGCCAGCATGGCAATCACACTACCCACCCCAAAGACAACCCCCAGCATGGTAAGGAGGGAGCGCAGCTTGTGCAGCATGAGGGTTTTGATTCCAAGCCGGATATTGCGCAACAGGCGATTGTTTCTCATGCGCTGGTCTCCGTACGTTCGATGCGTCCGTCGCGCATAACCAGCCGATGTCTTGCCTGGCTGGCAACTTCGGGTTCGTGGGTGACCATGATGACGGTTTTTCCGCTTTGGTTCAGTCCGCGAATCATTTCCATGATTTCGATGCCGGTAGAGGAGTCCAGGTTGCCGGTGGGTTCATCTGCGAGCAGGAGTACGGGGTCGTTGGCCAAGGCGCGCGCAATGGCAACGCGTTGCTGTTGTCCGCCGGACAGTTGATAGGGTCGGTGGAGCAGCCGGCCGGATAGTCCGACTTCCTGGGCAAGTTGTGTAGCCCGTTTCCGGGCGCGGTCCGGATGCCATCCCAGGTAGTACAAGGGGAGCTCGATGTTCTCGGCAACGGTGAGTTGCTGGATGAGGTTAAAGCTTTGGAAAATGAATCCAAGGTACTTGAGGCGGATGTCGCTCAGGGCATTATCGGAGAGTTCGGCGGTGTTCTGTCCATCGATGTGATAGCGTCCGCTATCGGGGCGGTCGAGGCAGCCGAGAACATTTAAAAGGGTGCTTTTGCCGCAGCCGCTAGGCCCCATGATGGCCCAGAAGCTGCCGGTTTCGAAGGTGGTGGAAAATCCATTGAGGGCATTGATGGTTTCGTCGCCCATTCGGTAGGTTTTGTGGATGTTTTCGAGTTGTGCGGCAGGGTGGATCATGCGGGGGGTCCTTCCGGGCGGCGCCGTTCGCGTTGAGGGGCTTGCTTGCCTTGCTGGCGGGGTCGGTTACCTGGCTCGGTTGTCGGGGCTGCGGGTTGGCCGGATTCGGGTTGGGATTCTTTGCGGCGGGCGTCGCGTGTGGGCCGCATATCGCGCACCTGGGAGCCAATCGGTGGGGCGAGCAAGACGGGTTCGCCTTCCGCGAGTCCATCGATAATATGTACCATGCGTCCATTGTCGTCACCCACGACAACCGGTCTGGGTTCGATGCGATTGGCGGTTTGCACAAACACGGTTGGTTTGCCTTGATGTCGTACGACCGTATGAACCGGGACAAAGATAGCATCCTCGATATCGCTTATGCGTATAACGGTTTGACAGCTCATGCCTGTGCGCAAGATGTCGGATCCTTCGTCGATCAGGATTTCGGTGTCGTAGAGTTTCAGGTCTGGATTCATAAAGGCGCTGGTAGGGTCGGGTAGTGGTGCAATCGTATTCACGCTACCGGTAAAGGTGTGTCCGGGGATAGCGCTTGCGGTTATGCGTACCGCTTGACCGGGCGCGATTTTTTGCACGCTGGATTCGTGCACGCGGATACGGGCGATGAATCCGGCTGCTGTTGGCAGGTGAATGAGTTCTTGGCGCTGGTTAACCTCCTGTCCTTCGGCCAAAGGTTCGGCGCTGCCACGCCAGCGTAATCGTGTGCTGGTGGCGTAGATGACGAGTCCTGGCTGGGGTGCCACGATGCGGGCTTTGGCGATCTGTTCATCGAGGCGGGTGAGTCGATCGACGTTCTGGAGGTATTCCGATTCGCGTGCACGCAGCTCGGCTTCGGCTTGAATGACGTCTGAGCGCGCCCGGCGCTGGATTCGTTCAAAGGCCATGCTGGCTTGATTTTTGTCGCTTTCGAGCTGATTGATGCGGCGCTGAAACTCGAATGCCTGCAGGAATCGCAAGTTGTTCTCGGCCAGTTCGACATCGAGTTCGGCCTTGCGCACGGCCAGCGTATCGGCGCGGACTTCCGATTCGGCCAGGTATTGTTCGGCAAAAAGGACTTCGGACCATTCCAGTTTATCGCGGGAGCGCTGCAGTTCCTCGCGTGCGAGTGTGATGCGTGCTTCGAGTTCCTTGACGCGGTTGGGGTGTTCCCCCTCGCGGTATTGCGTGAGATCTTCGCGTGCGAACTGGAGTTTGAGTTCGGCGCTTTCGACATCGCTCTGGGCCTGGTTGCGGACGACTTCGAGATTTTCGCGGCTGTGGATGAATGCGGCCTCGGCATTCTGGACGCGGATATCGAGGTCAACGCGGCGTTCCACTAGCCCCGTCGCGTCAAGTTCCACCAGCAGGTCGCCTTCGTTGACCTGTGTGCCTTCGGGAATCAGGTACAGGATGCGGTTGCGTCCTTCCAATTCACTGGAAAGGATGATTTGCTCGCGGGGATGGATGGTCCCGCCTTCTTCGACGGTGATGGCGAGCGAACCGCGGGCAGCGGGAAAGGTGGCAACGGGCTCTGTGCGTGTTTTGCGTTGTGTCTGCCATACGCGTCCGCCAATCAGGGCGGCGATGATGACAAGGATCGTAATAATGCTTGCGGGAAGTGTTCTTTTAGGTTTTTTCATGCTGCGCTTTCTGGGGGCTGTTGTCGTTGGTTGGCTCGAGAGAATCGACGGATTCGATGGGATCGAGAGTGTGTTCTTGCAGGATGCCGTCGACAGACATTTGGAGGAGATCGGCATCGCGCTGATAGCGCAGGAGTGCGAGGCGATGGTTGACGGCGGCACTGGTGAGGGCGTTGCGGGCATTGACGAGTGCTTCGCGGGCCTCGAGAACGTCGCGGATCTGGGCACGCCCGGCTTGGAGGAACATGTCTGTGCTGTGGACGCGCTGGGTGGCTAGTTCCGCCGCTTGCTGCTGGATGCGCAGGGCCTCGCGGGTCTGGTGCACGCGACGCAGGGCTTCGCGAATTTCGAGTTTGACGCGATCCTCAAGTTGTGCGGCTTCGCGGTGGGCGGTATCGAGCGTGATGAATGCGCGTCGATAGGCGGCGCGTTCACGGCGTCGATTGAGGGCAAGATCAAGGTTTAGAAAGGCATTGGATCGACGTTGTTCGAGGTCGAGACGCGCGTTGTCGCGATCGGCAGCGCCGAGGCTGGCGCGGCTTTCGCCGGCTCGCACGCTGGCCCCGAGCGTCAATTCCGGTCGCAGGGCGTCCTGGGCGACGCGAATGCGTCGGGCGGCGTCCTCGGTACGCATACGGGCAATCTGGAGATCGAGCCGGTTGTCGAGGGCAATGCGGATAGCCGCGCTGGTGTCTTGTCCGCCTTGGTTTTCATACGTACCTATCGTTTGTTTTTGGTTTGACAGGAGCGATGCCACAAGTTCAGAGAGGATGGTGTCGTCGAGATCGACGCGGGCATCGGGGGGTAGGCCGAGGTCGAGCTTATAGCGGTCGAGTCGGCTGGCGTACTGTTCGCGGGCATCGATCCAGCGGTTGCGGGCTCGTAATTCGTCCTGCACGGTCTGGTCATACTGGAAGGCGGGGAGACGCCCGGCTTCCGTCAGGCGCCGGGCACGTTCGCGGGCTTGCGTGAGACTTTCGTAGTTCTGCAGGGCATTTTCAATCTGGCTAGCTGCCTGGAGGACTTCGAGGTATCCGCTAAAGATGTCGAATGCAAATGTACGTTTAAAGCGCTCGAATTCCATCACGGCATAGAGCATATCGCGTTCTGCCTGCCGCAGGGGTTCGGCGGCGATATCGCGCCCGGCTCCGCGCAAAAGGGGAATCGACACGCCCGTATCCGCCAGAATTCCCAGGGACGATGCGGAACCCTGTGTGAGCAGTTTTACGAGATCGACAGCAAGGCTACCCGTCCAGTTGATGCCATTCTGGAAGGTACGGGCGGCACGCAGGGGGGCAGCGGCGGTCACGCCGCGCACGGCTTCGTCCTCGTCGCGATTTTCTTCCATTTTGATTTCCCATTCCGATGCAAATGCGCTGCGAAAGGCGGATTGTTCCAGGTCGAGTCCGAGTGCCGTTATGAAAAGCTGGTCCTTGGCTTGTTGGAATGTGCGGCTATTGCGTGCTGCGACCTGCAGTGCGGTGGTTGGCGTGAGTATGACGGGGTCTGGTAGCTGTGCATCTGCGGGAGGTGGATTGGTTGGTGCAAGGCCGGGAAGATCATGGTCGCGCAGGAGACGGGCACGGAGTGCATCGGCGGCCGGGGTGGTTACAATCTCTTCGGTTTGCCCCAGCGCAGTTTGCTGGGCATAGGATATATTGGCGTGTGCGTCACGATCGGCCTTTTCCTTGTGCCAGCTTGCAGAGCGGCAGCCAAACAACAGAAAACAGCTGATGGCTAGAATAATGGTTGGTTTCATAGTTTGTGCATTCTCACAGATCAACGAGCTGCGGTCAAGGTGGTCAATGATTTTGTTGCCTTGCACTTGTGCGGGGTCTGCCGCATGATACGATGCACGATTGGGAAACGGTGGTGCTGTTGTGAGGCGTTCCCGCGTTTATTGTTTGTAACACAGGAGTTCCAGGTTTGTTACGAGGATTCAGGAGCAGATATGTCTGACCAAAAGCATTTTTATGTAACCACGCCGATTTATTATGTAAACGATCAGCCGCACATCGGGCATGCCTACACGACGATTCTGGCGGATGTGCTGGCGCGGTATCATCGTTTACTGGGTGTGCCGACGCATTTTCTCACGGGCACGGATGAGCATGGCCAGAAGGTGCAGCAGGCCGCAGCGAAGCGCGGCGTTGCCCCGCAGGAGCATGTTGATACGTATGTGAGGCGGTTCACGGATTTGTGGGGGCACCTTGCGGTTACCAACGATGATTTTATCCGAACGACCGAACTGCGGCACACAAGAATCGTGCAGCAGGTTCTGGCGGATCTGTATGCCCGGGACGAGATTTACCGGGCCGAGTATGATGGTTGGTATTGCGTAACGTGCGAACGATTTTATACAGAAAAGGATCTAGCGGACGGGTTGTGTCCGGAGCCGGGGTGTCATAAGCCGGTGGAGAAGATCACGGAGACGAATTATTTTTTCCGGATGAGCAAGTATCAGGATTGGTTGATACGGTATATCGAGGATAATCCCCTTTTTATCCAGCCCGATTTCAGGCGTAATGAGACGCTGGGTTTTTTGCGCAAGCCACTGACGGATCTTTGTATATCGCGTCCGAAGACACGTATGTCGTGGGGGATCGAGTTGCCGTTTGACAAGGATTTTGTGACCTATGTCTGGTTTGATGCGCTGCTGAATTATGTGAGTGCCATCGGGTATGGCAAGGATGAGGAAGTCTTCCGGAAGTGGTGGCCGGCGAGCATGCAATTGATTGGCAAGGATATTCTCACGACGCACACGGTGTACTGGCCCACGATGCTGCATGCTATGGGGGTGCCTTTGCCGGAAACGGTATTTGCCCACGGTTGGTGGTTGATTGGTCGCGATAAGATGAGCAAGAGTGCCGGTAACGTGGTGAATCCGATGGAGCTGGCGGAGAAGTACGGTGTAGATGCCTTCCGGTATTTCCTGATGGCGGAGATGGTGCTTGGCCAGGATGCGAGCTTTACGCAAGAGGGTTTTGTACGTCGTTACAATGCGGATTTGGCGAATGATCTCGGTAATCTTCTGAGTCGTGTGATGCGGATGACGGTGTCGCACTTTGATGGCAAGGTTCCGCCATGCGGAGAGTTGGCGCCGGAGGATGTGCAGTTGCGCGATGTTACGTGCGAGGCGGTGGGTGCTATGCGTGATGCGGTTGGGCGCATGCGGATTGATCAGGGTTTGGCGGGTTTGGCGGGGGCGATCCGGGAGGCCAATCGCTATCTGGAGTTGCGCCAGCCCTGGACGCTGGCCAAGCAGGGGCCCGAGGCGCGTGGTTTGATGGGTACCACGCTGTATTGTGCGGCTGAGACGTTGCGCATGGTTAGTGGTATGCTGTATCCTGTTATGCCGTCCAAAATGACAAGCTTGCGTGCTGCGCTGGGCTGCGCAGACGGGGAGCCGGATTACTCGCGGTTGCGTCACTGGGGCGAGTTGGAGAGTGGGGCTGCGTTGTGTACAGCAGGTCCGTTATTTCCGCGGATTCAGGAGGCTGCGGATAACAAACAGAAGTCGGAGGCTGCTGCGCCGGTGCCGAAAAAGGGCAAGAAGGCTGCTGGTGCCGGAAAGTCTGATCTGCCGGAAGGTGTGATTTCGTATGATACGTTCAGTCAGGTGGATTTGCGGGTGGCGCGCATCGTGTCGGCGACCTCGATTGAGGGTGCGGATAAGCTGCTTTGCTTGCAGGTGGATACGGGTGGTGAGCAGCGGCAGATTGTGGCAGGGATCGCCAAGTCCTATACGCCGTCGGATCTTGTTGGCAAGCAGGTTGTGATGGTGGCGAATCTGGCTCCGGCCCGTATTCGTGGCGTTGCCTCGCAAGGCATGTTGCTGGCTGCGGATGCCGGTGACCGGTTACGGCTGGTTACGGTCGAGCCGGGAGCCGAATCGGGAGCCAAAGTCCGCTAAAGGCGTGGATATGCATGTGATCGAAAAAAGCCAAAGCGGCTGGAGTAGCGGGTTGTCGGGTGATGACCGGGTGCTGCTTTACCGGATTGCCATGGATACGCTGTGGGGCTGTGTGCAGGATCCGCACAAATCTTTGGTCTGGGAGCAGTATGCCATTCCATCCGCGTTGCGTGTGGAGGCTGCCAGCTTCGTTACCTTGCATTTGCGGGATGGCCGTTTGCGCGGATGCATCGGTACGCTCGAGCCCGTGTCGGTGCTCTATCAGTCTGTGCATGACAACACAGTAGCTGCGGCGCTTCAAGATCCGCGGTTCATGCCGGTGGCATCAGCGGAACTGCCGCAGATAGACCTTACGGTATCGATTCTCAGTCCGGCTGAAGCGATTGCCAGCGCAGCGGTTTTTGTGCCCGGTCAGCACGGGATCATCCTGGAGAGACAGGGCCGACGCGCGGTGTTTTTGCCGGAGGTAGCAGCCGAGCAGGGGTGGACGCGGGAGGAGACATTGTCGGCCTTGTGTGTCAAGGCGGGTTTAGCGGCTCAGGCGTGGCGGTCGGATACGCATTTTGCGATATTTCATACCGCAATATTGTCAGGTATGGCGGATGGATTATGATTGAGTGTTATGAAGAGTTACGAATTTGATTACATTGTGATCGGTAGCGGGATTGCGGGGCTGATGTCTGCGTTGCATCTGTCCCGTTTGGGACGGGTTGCTGTTTTGACGAAGCGTGAGGCTTTTGAGAGCAATACGAGCTATGCGCAGGGTGGGATTGCCTGTGTGATGACGGATGAGGATACGATTGACCGTCATGTGGCTGATACGCTGGACGCCGGTGCAGGACTTTGCGATGAGTCAGTGGTGCGCACGATTTTAACCGAGGGGCCGGCTACGATTGAGGAGTTGATCCATACGGGGATCCGGTTTAGCGAACGTCCGGCCGAAGATGGTGGTGGTTTTGATCTGGGGCGCGAAGGCGGTCACACCAAGCGCCGGGTCTTGCATGCCGGCGATTTAACGGGGCGTGAGATTCAGGTTTCGCTTTTGCGTGCGATGTCGGCCCAAGGCAACATCAAGATAATCGAGCATTGCATGGTGATTGATTTGATCACCACAAGTTGGCTGGGTCTTGACGATGCGAACCGGTGTGTGGGTGCTTATGTGTTGATGCGCCAGACGGGAGAGATTGCGGCGGTACGTGCGCCTGTGATTGTGATGGCGACGGGTGGTGGCGGGAAGACATATTTATATACGAGCAATCCTGATGTGGCGACGGCTGACGGTGTGGCCTTGGCGTGGCGTGCCGGTGTGGCCATCCGAAATATGGAGTTTATCCAGTTTCATCCGACCTGCCTGTATCATCCCAAGGCCAAGAGTTTTTTGATCAGTGAAGCCATTCGCGGGGAGGGTGCGGAGCTTGTGAATGCAGCCGGTCAAGCGTTCATGGCGCGCTATGACCGCCGGGGCTCACTGGCGCCGCGCGATATCGTGGCGCGGGCGATTGACAACGAAATGAAGTCGACGGGACAGGCTTGTGTGTATCTGGACATCCGTCACAAGGATCCGACATTTGTGCATACGCGTTTTCCGAATATCAGTCGCACCTGCAAACAATTCGGTATTGACATAGCGCGGGATTTAATTCCCGTGGTGCCCGCGGCGCACTATTTTTGCGGCGGCGTGCAGGCGGGGGTAGACGGTAGCACGACAATCCCTGGTTTTTATGCGATTGGTGAAGTGGCCTGCACGGGGCTGCATGGTGCGAACCGATTAGCGAGTAATTCTTTATTGGAGGGGGCGGTGTGTGCGCGCCTGATGGCGCGTAGTGTGGCGCAACAACCGCAATTGGCATTGGTGCATTCGATTGATATTCCTGATTGGCAATTTCATGGTGCGGTGCCGAGTGATGAAGAGGTTGTGGTAGAGCACAATTGGAACGAAGTGCGGCAGTGCATGTGGGATTATGTGGGGATTGTGCGGACTGATCGGAGGCTGGATCGTGCGGCCCGGCGTATTCGGAATTTGCGTCAGGAGATCCGGGAGTATTATCACGATTACCTGGTTACGGGTGATGTACTGGAGTTGCGCAACATTGCGGATGTCGCGGAGCTGGTCATCCGGTCGGCTCAATCACGCAAGGAAAGTCGCGGTTTGCATTATACGCTGGATTATCCCGAAACCGGTACTTTTGCGCAGGACACTCTGATTGTAGATCCGGCCGGTGAAAAGGTTTAGATGGGCAGAAGCATTGCATTTCTTTGCTGATGTGGGTAGAATTGCTGGTGTTGATTGTGGTGGCAATATTTTAGGCGGATGATTCCGTGAAAGGATGTCAGGATGAAGCCAGGTGCAAGTAATCGTGCCGTGTCGATGGGCAAGGCGGGTTTTACGCTGATCGAGGTTCTGCTGGTGGTCGTGATTCTGGGGGTTCTTGCGGCAATTGTTGTTCCGAATTTTGTCGGCAGAGGGGAAGAGGCGCGAATTTCTGCCGCGCGATCGAGTAT
>JBLRXB010000040.1:0-13607 GCA_047920915.1 Kiritimatiellia bacterium | reverse complement strand
CCGCCTCCAAATCCAGCCAGTAACTTCATGGTTAAACACTCTTGAACGAACCGCTTTTCCAGGGGAGCCAGGGTCAGCCCTGAAGAATCAAGAAACGGGGAGCCAGGGTCAGCCCTGAAGAATCAAGAAACGGAATGACGCTGTAGATCAAGCCTGGCGTTTGATCCGTTGTTTCAGCTGCTTTGAAAGATACCCACCCTCTCGCGACAGATGCGTTTCCAACTGCGCCAAGACTTCCTACTCCGCTCTACGAGCACCGCACGACCGCACCGCGCGTCAAGCTCCAGCACATATTTTGGAAAAGAACCAGTACCTTTGAGCTTGGCAGCGCGTCTTATCGTGCTATGTTGCTTAACAACAAGTGTTGAATAATCGACGCCGCTAAACAGATCCAGAAAGGAGAAGGCCATCGTGGATAACCTCGAACCGCTTTGGACGCTGACATACGACACATACGATCCGGAAAACGAAAAGCACCAGGAAGCCCTGCTTACCGTTGGTAACGGCTATATGGGGTGCCGCGGCGCCGCCGAAGAATCAAAGAGCAGCCCGCACCACTATCCCGGTACCTATATCGCGGGTATTTACAATCGCTTGGTCTCACGCGTTGGTGATCGCGACGTCGAGAATGAGGACTTCGTCAATGCCCCTAATTGGACCTGCATCTCTTTTCGCCCCGAGGGCGGCACATGGTTCGATATCGATGATTGCGAAATCCTTTCATTCAAAAGAGTGCTCGATGTGCGCCGCGGACTCCTGCACCGTGACGTCCGCATCAAACAACCCGACGGCAAAATCAGCCGCATTGAATCCACCCGGCTGGTCAGTATGGCGCATCGCCATCTCGGGGCCATGCGCTATTGTGTTACCCCCGAAAACTACAGCGGTAACGTTACCCTGCGCAGCGGTCTCGACGGAGCCATTCGCAATGCAGGCGTAGAACGCTATAACGATTTGAACCAGGACCATCTCGCACGCCATAAAGAAAAACTCGATTCACGCGGCATTGTTCTCTCCGTCCTCACAACGCAATCCAAGGTCGTTATCGTGGAACGTGCCGTGCACCGCGTTGTCGCAGGCCATACCGAGTTAACTCACCCCACCAAAGTTGTCGCCAGCGATCGCAAGATCATGGCCGATTTTCTCGTCACCATCGAACCTGGCGAAACCATCGTTCTCGAAAAACGCGTTGCCATCGAGACCTCCCGCGACACCGATGTATCCGACCCCCGCATTGCCGCCATTCGTTGCATCAGCAACGGCGGAAACTGGGAACAGCTACTGACAGAACATGTCGCCGCATGGGACCGCATCTGGCAGCAGCTCGACATCGCGATCGAAGGCGATGACGACGCCCTGCGCATCAACCGCCTGCACGCTTATCATCTGCTTTGTGCCGCATCGCCCTTCAATGCACAAATCGATGCCGGTATCCCCGCCCGTGGCCTGCATGGCGAAGCCTATCGCGGACACATTTTCTGGGACGAAATCTTTGTCCTGCCCCTTTTCAATCTCCTTTTCCCGGAAGTTGCCAAGGCCCTGCTCTTATATCGCCACCGGCGCCTCGATGCCGCCCGTGCCTACGCCAGGAAACACGGCTATCAAGGCGCCATGTTCCCATGGCAAAGCGGGAGCGATGGGCGCGAGGAAACCCAGGTTGTCCACCTCAATCCCGTATCCGGTGCGTGGGGCGACGACTATTCCTGCCTCCAGCGGCATGTGTCGCTCGCGATTGCCTACAACACCTGGCAATATGTGCACATGACCGGCGACACCGCATTTCTCGAAAAATATGGAGCCGAGATGCTGCTATCCATTGCCCTATTCTGGTCGCATCGCTGCCAACTTGATCCACACACACAGCGCTATAGCATCGAAGGCGTCATGGGCCCGAACGAATTCCACGAAAAGATGCACGGAGCCGATAAAGGCGGACTCAAGGACAATGCCTACACCAACATCATGACGGTCTGGCTCCTCGAACGTGCCCTCGAAACCATACAAGCCCTACCCGTATCCGTTGCACAGGATCTCTTACCCCGCCTCGGAATTGATGAAACCGAACAAATTCGCTGGCTGGATATCACGCGCCGCATGTTTGTGGGTATCAAAGACGGTCTCATCGACCAATACGACGGCTTTCTCGATCTCGCGGAACTCGACTGGGATGCGTACCGCAGCAAGTACGGCGATATTGGCCGAATGGACCGCCTCCTGAAAGCCGAAGGCAAAGACCCGGACGCCTACCAACTCAGCAAACAGGGCGATCTCATGATGCTATTCTTCGTGCTACCATTCAGCACGGTTCAGCAGATCTTGCAAACGCTTGGCATTCCGTTCTCGCTGCAAGACCTGCGCCGCAACTATGAATACTACGAGCAGCGCACCTCGCATGGCTCCACCTTGAGCCTCGGCGTGCATGCCCATATTGCCAACCTGCTGGGCGATACCGAGACCGCCATGCAATGGTATCACACCGCCCTGCATGCAGATCTCGGAGACATCCAGGGCGGCACCACCAAGGAAGGCATCCACATCGCCCTCATGGCGTCCACCCTCTCACTTATCCTTTTCTCGTTTGCAGGAATCGATGTTTCTGGCGATGTCCTGAAAGTTGCCCCGGCCTTGCCGCCATCCTGGCAAAAGGTTGCCTTCAGCATCACGTTCCGTGGCACCAAATATCATCTATCCATCAGCACAAACGACGTACAAGTGCAGACCGAGGGCCAACAGATTGTAACCATCGAAATCAACAACCAGGCTCTTTCCCTGTCTCCCGGGCAACCCGTGAGCCTGCCGCATGGCAACAACACAAGGAGCATCTAGCATGAGCACATCAGGCGCGCACCTATTCAACGTCTCCTGCCAGTTACCCGCTGCAGATGCAGCCGGCAGAGCCAAACTGACATCCACGGAATTAGCCGACACCCTGGCCGGGGCAGCCAGCAAGCACTACCGCGTACAGCGCATTGGATGGACAGGCCAAGCGGCCCCCGAACACGAACAACGCGAGCAATTGGCACGCGAACTCAAGGCCTCCCGCCAGCAAATCCCCGTGTTCCTCGATAAGGAGGAAATGCGGGAATATCACGATGGTTTCTGCCACACCAGCCTCTGGCCCATTCTGCACTATTTATCCGGATACGCCGACTACCAGCAGCAGTGGTTCCAAACCTATCGCCAGGTTAACGAACGTTTTGCCGATATCGTGGCCGAACGCTATCGACCCGGCGATCTCGTCTGGATCCATGATTACCATCTCATGCTCGTGCCACAACTCTTGCGCGAACGAATCCCCGACGCCCGGATCGGATTTTTCCTGCACACCCCCTTCCCCTCTTATGAGCTGTTCCGCTGCCACCCCAACCGCACCGAGCTACTGCGCGGGATGCTTGGGGCCGACCTGATCGGATTCCAGACCTTCGGCTATCTCCGGCACTTCCGCAGTACCGTCCTGCGACTGCTCGGTATTGAATCCGAACTCGACCAAATTGTGTGCGATGACTTCACGACCGCGATCGGGGTCTATCCCGTCGGCGTGAAAACCGACATGATCAAGCAGGCCCGCGCATCTGACGAATACCAGCAATACCTCGCGGAATACGGCCAGACATTTGCCGGTAAAAAAATCGTCTTGAGTGTCGATCGCCTCGATCAATCGCAAGGAATTCAGAAAAAACTGCGGGCTATCGAGAAATATCTCGCCGAACACCCGGACAATTGCGACGACGTCATGTTCATTCTGCTCGTCTCTGCCAAGGGCGGCCATACGCGCGATGTCAAACAACTCGTGCACGATATCGAACATGCCGTTGGACGCATCAACGGACGCTATTCGCGTGTCGACAGTATCCCCGTGCATTACCTCAACCGCTGGGTGCCCTTCATGGAACTCTGCGCACTCTACAATCTGGCTGACGTTGCCCTCGTCACCCCCCTTATGGATGGCATGAATGTCATTGCCAAGGAATACATTGCCATGAAGCAAAACGCCGACTCCGGCGTGCTCGTGCTCAGTGAGTTCGCCGGTGTGTCCGAGGAACTGTTCAATGCCATCCGCGTCAACCCCTATAATACCGATGAAGTCAGTGCCGCCATCGACCGCGCCATCATGATGCCGCCGACCGAACAACGCAAGCGCCTCGACTCCATGATCGAACGTATCCTCGGCTACGATGCCGCCTACTGGGCACAATCCTTCGTGCAGGCACTCGAGACCGCAGGACGCGAACAAGACGACAAAACCCGTGCACTCGATGCGGACATCATCAAACGCTTCCGCGAAAAAGGTACCCGCAAGGCACTATTCCTCGACTACGATGGATCCCTGCGCGAGTTCGTCGACAGCCCGGAAGATGCCGTCCCCTCCGAGGATCTCCTCGCTATCTTCCGCGACTTCGACCAACGCGACGACCTGGATGTCTACATCGTTAGTGGACGCGATCAGGTATTTCTGGAAAAACACTTCGGTGCCTTTAACGTGACCCTCGTGGCCGAGCACGGCTTTTTCTACAAGCAACCCGGCCAACCATGGGAGACCATGGTGGGCGACATCGACTTGAGCTGGAAAGAAACCATTGCACGCATCTTCGAGTTCTACTCCATGTCCACCCCAAGCACCAAGGTCGAGGAAAAACACTCTGCCCTCGTATGGCATTACCGCCAGGCCGACCCGGAATTCGGCGTTTGGAAAGCCGCTAGTCTGATCGGTGAACTTACCGAAACCATATCCAACCTGCCCGTCGCCATTCATCAAGGACAAAAAATCGTGGAAGTCAGTAGCCAGCACGTCAGCAAGGGGATGGCTGTTACGCGCTTTATGAATGAACAGAAATACGACCTCATGTTGTGTGCCGGGGATGACAAAACCGACGAGACCATGCTCTATTTCGAAGACAAGAACGTGATTACCGTCAAGATCGGCGACAAGGATACCGACGCGGCTTACCGCGCCTCCTCGCCGCAATCCTTCCGACGCTTCCTGGCCGCTATCAACAAGAAGGAGAACGCATGATCGGCGATGTTCTCTTGATCGAACAAAAGCACGAACGCGTGGCACGCGAGTTGGCTGCCCGCATCCGCCCCAACCGCGAACGACTCGTCGTCGCCATTGGGGGCGAATCCGGATCCGGCAAATCCGAAATTGCAGAAACCCTGCGCAAAGTGCTGCGTGCCGAGGAAATCCGCGTCAAAATCCTGCATCTGGATAACTACTACATCGTGGCACCATCTGAACGCACCGAACATCGTCGCCAGCACGGCATGGATGCCGTCGGTGTCCATGAAATCGACTGGGAACTGCTGGAGGAAAACATTGAATCCTTCCGGCAGGCCCGCCCGACCACCATCCCCTTTCTCGACCTCTACACCGACCAGGAAGACAAACTCGTTACCGACTTCAAGAAAATCGATCTGCTTATCGTCGAAGGCCTCTATGCCTGCCAGGCACCTGCTGATATCCGCGTCCTGATCGACTTGACTTACCACGACACTAAAAAGGCCCAACACAAACGCAAAAAGGAAAAGGTCGACAAATTCCGCTATCAGGTGCTGGAGAAAGAGCATCAGGCCGTACAAGCCATCCGCCACAAAGCCGACTACCTTGTGACGCCAGGCTTCACACTCGTTGACCACACCGGACGCAAAGAAAGCCCTCAAACCGAAGAAGCGCAGCGCATCGTGTTCTGTTCGGCACAACTGCCATTTTCCGTACAGAAACGCCGCGGACGCTATGCCCTCGCCGAAAAAGTCGGGGGTGTGGCAAGTGCCGTGGGCTCCGTGTATCAGGCCTATGACAGTGCCTGGTTCGGTAGCCTGGATCTGCCTGCTCGCACACAGGCCCGCAGCATCACGACCATCCAAAAGGCAGCTCAGACGCACAATTGCCAACCGCTGTTTTTGAAAAACGCCGATCTGCTCCGCGACGCCGAAACCTTCTGCGAGCAAACCATCTGGCCCCTGTTTCACTACCGCCCCGAAAGTGCATCATTCGACGAAGATTCCTGGAAAGCCTACGAAGCCTTCAACAAAGCCTACTTCGAGGCTATTCGCAAAAAGATCAAACCCAACGATATCGTCTGGATCCACGATTACCAACTCATGCTATTGCCAGCCATGATCCGTCGCGAATTCCCGGATATCCTTATCGGCTTCTTCCTGCACACCCCCTTCCCTTCCTTCGAGGTATTCCGGCTGCTGCCTTGGCGCCGCCAGATTCTATCAGGCATCCTGGGAGCCGACCTGATCGGATTCCACATCTACGAATACACCCGCCACTTCCAAAGCTGCCTCTTCCGCATACTTGGGCTCGAGGCAAAACTTGGATCTGTCATTCACGGCGACCGCCTCGTGCACACCGACGCCTTCTCGCTCGGCGTCGACTTCAATGCCTTTGCGCAAATCCGCAAAACAAACGCCTATGATCGCGCCCTCGACCGCCTCCAAGAGATCAACCCCGGTGGACAAATCGTCCTCTCCGTCGATCGGCTTGATCCTACACGCGGTATTCTCGAAAAAATCAGTACGATCGAAGCCCTTTTGGAACAGTACAAGAACTTGCGGGTAAAAACTACATTCCTGCTGCGCACGTTCGGGACGCCCAGCACAACGATATTGCGCAACTACGCCAAACAGGTCGACACGGCGGTAGCGGCCTGCAACAAGCGCTTCAGCCAGAAAAACTGGACACCGATCCTGCATCAGCATGCCGATAGCAGCCGTGCGGAAATGGCCGCCCTCTATAATGTGGCCGATGTGCTGCTCGTCGGCTCCCTGCGCGATGGTATGAACTTGATCGGCAAGGAATACGTCGCCGCACGCCAAAGCGACCGCGGTGTTATCGTCCTCAGTGAATTTGCCGGTGGCTCCCGTGAGCTGAGCGAGGCTATTTTGATCAATCCCCACGATCGCAACGGATGCATCGGTGCTCTTGCCGCTGCCCTCACCATGCCGGTGCGCAAACAAGCCACGACATTTGCCCGTATGAAACAGCGCCAGCAGCGCAATACCGCATTAAACTGGTCCGTAACGTTTCTCGAAAGCCTCCGGAACGTGAAACTGCGCCAGGTGGCCATTCGCAGCCACAGCTTCAGTGCGCGCGCCGCCAACAAGGTCACATCTGCCTACCAGGCATCCAAGCAACGCCTGCTGCTCTTCGATTACAACGGCACCCTCGTCCCCGTACCCAAGGATGGACGTAGCAAACCACCTGCGCCTGCCCTTATCGAACTGCTTATGCGGCTGGCTGGGAACCGCCATAATCGCATTGCCATTATCACGGATAACAGCCGGCCCCTAGTCGAGCACTGGTTCCACAAGCATCCGGTCGATCTTATCGCCTGCTCCGATGCATCCTTCCGGCGCAACAGCAAATGGACCGAATCGCCGGAACTGGCCACGGCCTGGCAGAATGACGCCCGCCCTATTTTGGAAAAATATGTAATCCGCACCCCCGGATCCTACATCGACGAAAAACGCTATGCGCTCATCTGGCACTTCGAGAATGCCGAAAAAGAACTGGGCGAAGTGCGCGCCCGCGAACTTATGGACGATCTGCGCAGTTTTGCCGGCATGGAGAACCTGCAAGTCAATGAAGTCGGCCGCCTCATCGAGATCCGCAATGCCGAGACCCACAAGGCCAGCATGCTGCGTAACTACCTCGACGAGCATAACTACGACTTCATCTTTGCAGCCGGCGACGACCAGTCTAACGAGGCCATGTTCGCCATCCTACCAAATGAAGCCATCACCGTGCGCATCGGCAGCACGCTCACCAGCGCCCAGTACAACCTCCCCGACCACGCCCGCCTCCTCGCCTTCCTCAACACCCTCAAGTAACAAACCTTCAATCGGTGATACCCAGCTTGATCTCGTCCGAGTTACCAACCAGCTCGGGGGCATACATCGCCGCTATCGTTGCCGGGAGTGCACTGAACCTGCCCGGTATCTCGGCCCGCAAGCGATAGGCCACGCTATGCCGACCCCGCGCAAGCTGACGAACGAAGAACACCACCCGGTTGTCGCGCAACTCTACATACGCCCCCATATCGTTGGGCAGATACCCGCTGCGCTGCTCGACCGATTCGAAACCGGCGGCCTTGAAGTCACTCACCACGATATACTCGTAGTCATTCTTGCTCTCAAGCTCCAGCTCGACCTCGATCAAGTCGCCGCTTTGCACCTCTGCACCACTGGCAAGCGGAATCCGGCGGTACCGCTCCTGGCGCTGCGCCACGGCTTGCCCATGCGAGCCCGCCACATGTGCATCGCGATCATCGCGCACCAACCGGTATACCTTGCGCTGTACCTTAACCTCCAGCCCCGCCGCCGTGATCGGATCCTCCAGCGTGAAGTTCGTCAAATACGCATTGAAGTACACCGGACCACGCCCCTGACGACGAACCGTCAAGGTATGCTCACCAGTTTTTACGGCTTTGCCTTCCAGCAACAACTGGTTATCAAAACTGAAGAGATTTTCCGCCGTGATCGTCTCGGTCTTCACGATCGCGTCATTCAACAAAATCTCCACCGTCATGTCAGGCTTGTCCTCACCACTGGCGCGCAGGAAATCGGCCATGGCCTCGACACACAGTGCCGTGTCCCGCGTCGAATTCCAATAGGTGGCATGCTTGCGGTTGTTAAGTAAATACTTCACCACACCCGCCGCCTTGGCTCCCTGCGGATCGGTCGCTGCAAGCAATTTGAGATAATAAGCATGCGCTTCATATTCACTACCATACCAATGCCACCAATAGCTTCCGTTGCCCAGGTTCAGCCAGGCCGTCTGGTTCTCATCATCCTGCACCAATACCTGCTCGATGTTGCGAATCACCATGTCACGCTCTTCCGCCATCTCAACTGCATGCAGCACAAGCCCGAGCATGCTCTTGGCATAGATCGAAAGTTCGTTGCGATCCTTGTACAGGCGATCTGTCATGGTCTGGGTGTGCATGCCCCCCATCTGGAGCGTCAGATGCACGCCGGCATCCATATTGTCCGCATAGCGCTTATAGTCACGATCCCCGGATTTCAGTGCCAGGCGCCGCAGTTGTTCCTCCTCGTAGCGCCGCAACCAGGCCAGACCATTTTCAATAATACCGGGGATAATTGCCGCACCATTCTGACGTGCCACCAGCAACCCGCGCACCACGATCATGGTTGTATGCGGATACGACCGCTCCCCATAACCCGAGAACCAACCCCAGCCTCCATCGCCATTTTGCATCGAACTTAAACGCTGCAGGCCTTCGCGCACCATCTCAGCGACCTTCTTCTCATCGAACACCGGATCGATATTCCAACGCTGCCACTGTTTCGCGCGCTCACGGTCATCGCCAATCTCCTGCGCATTGAGATTGGTGCGCTTCTCGCGAATGTCTTCCAGCGCAATGCCCATATCCAATAAAATGCGCTGCGTAATCACCGTTGGCAGGAAGCGGTTCAGTGTCTGCTCGGTGCAGCCATACGGGAAAGCCACCAGATACGGCAGCGCATCCACCATGGCTCCCGCCAGCGTAGGCGAATAGCGCACCTCCAACCGACTCTGCTCCGGACGACGCTCCTCGGGCACACGCAACGCAATGCTCTGCTCCTGCGCATCCGGACGCACCACGCCACTAAACGATTCTGTCTTCAGCATGCCGTGCACATACACCGGATACGCCAACTGCATGGCATCAGACTCCTCGTCGCTCAACGCTCGCATCCGGATAACAGCCTCACCCTCAGCGATTGCACGCACCCGCCAATCCACGCGCACCGAACCACCGGCCGGCACTTTGATATTCCTGACGACCTCATCCAGAATCTTCAGCGTATCGCCATCGATCTCCAGATCGGCCTGCACCGGCTTGGCTTCGGCAAAGTAGTTGTGCACGATCGCCGATAGCGTCACCTCGTCCTTCTCCACGAAGAAGCGTGGAGCCTGCAAGCGCAACAGCAGGTTCTTGGTCGTGATAATATCCGCCGATTGCTCGCCCACCTTGGTCCCATGCGCCATGGCCCAGCTCTTCACGCGCCAACTCGTTAAATTATCCGGCATCGTGAAGCTAACCTCGGCCAAGCCGTCCTTATCCGTCACCAAGGCGCCCGCCCAGAAGGCCGTATCCGCGAATTCGCTGCGCACGGTCGCCTCCGCCGGTTGCGCGGCAGAATCAGCACCCGCGGCATCCTCCCCAACCATGACATCGGCAGAAGCCTCCATCGCCACAGCACTGGGTGCAGCAAGCATCATATCACTTTTATCGGATGCGACCGATCGCGACATCATACGCGGTTCCCTTGATCCTCGAACCCCGCCAAGCACGACCGCTTCCGGTGAAGCCGGAGCATCCTTCGCGCGATCCGCCAGATGCCCGAAGATCCCGAGCGCGCGCCAGGCAACCATATCCGGGGGCACCACATTCGGGCTCCACCGCGATACACTATGCCTGCTATTGGGATTGTGATGCCGCTTCCAGCTCCAGAAATGCTGCAGCACCGCTGGCACATTCGAGCCACCCGAGATATATTCGATCGCCCGATCATATACCGTAAGCACAACAGACCCTTGCACGGGCTTGCCCGCATCATCGGTTACCCGCACTTGCACGTGCACTTCCCCGCCCGGCGGTAAACGCGCAGCCGATGGCGTCAATTCCACATTCAGTGCGCGCGAGGCTGGCGGCACCGCTATCTGCCGCACCTCTTCATATACCTTAGCCCCCTGCACGCTTACAGCTTCCACAAAGAAGTTTGGCATGTCCGCAATCGCAACCGGAACCTCCACTTCGGTCGTATACCCCTTGAGGCGCACGACTTGTGGCACGGGATACACACCCTGCAAGGGACGCACAAATAACAATACCGTGCCATTCTCCTGACGCGTATTGATCCGCAAACGCACCTTTTCACCGGGTGCATACTCGGCCTGATCCAGCACAAGTTCCAACTCCTCGAAACGGAATTCCTCTTGCGCGACACCAGGGCCGGCCACAGCAAATATCGTCGCGCCTTCACGCATCACACCGCCCGCCGTGATCTCGGCCGAGAGCCGATATTGCCCGCTGCGCATCGGACGAACCTTCAACTCCGCCACACCCTCTGCATTTGCGGCAACCGCCCAGCTCTCAATCAACTCTTCCTGCAACTCGCCACCGGGGAATGTCAGGCGATACAGCTTTGCCGTGCCTTCCCCCGTTTGCGCCTGCCCATCCGGACGGCGCACATGCACCTTGACCGGACTCGCCTCGCCCGGACGCAAATGGCCGCGCTCGAGCTGCACGAATACGCGGAACGGATCGCGCGCCACCAGCACCGAACCGCTCCCCACTATGGTCCGTCGCGAAGCATCAACAACCTCTGCTGTAATGCTGTAGCGATGATCCTTGTTGCCATGCATCGCCTTGGCCAAGGACGTATCAATCGCAATGCGAACGGTGCCATCCTTGCCAATCGGCTGCTCCGTCTCGGCCACCAATTCGGGCGGATCCTGCTGCTGCGGCCACCAGATGGGCCACGGACGCCCCACGCCCCATCGGTTCCAGCCCGGATGCCAGGGCGCATCGCACGCCAGCCACAAATAACCGCGACCATACAGCCAGTCCCAGCGACCAATCGGATAAAAGTCCGTGCTGGTGGTGGATCGCATCACTTTCACCTTAACCGTCGCCTCGGTCACCGGCGCCCCGAATAAATAGTCCGCCCGCACCACCGCCTCGATTACATCACCCAGCATCTGCGCCTCCGTTGGCGCATCAACCTTTACTTCGAATTCCGGCGATTTGTATTCCTCCACGCGAAACGTACCTACGCGCCCACGCCCCTCGATATCAATGGCATACACCCCCAGCGCAGCATCTGCCGGCAATTCCCATGTTCCATCAAACCCCGCAAACGCATCCGACTTGAAGGTCTTGTCCAACACAATCTCGCTACGCGGATCGCGTATCTTTACAACATAACTTTGACCCGCAAACTCCGAGGCATCCTCCGGCTTGTCATAGTTCACACGACGGACCCACGCCTTGAAATGCACAGGATTGCCGGGACGGTAGACCGGGCGATCCGTAATACCAAAGACGCGCATCTCCCTTGGTCGGGCGATCCCCGGTATGGACCGGCTCCACCAGCCACGAAAATCCAGAAATGCAAAGCGACTGAAACGCACCTCATCCGGCGCAGCCGTCGGGTCGGGGGTTGTGGCCGAAACCAGCCATTGATAACGCTGGCGATTATCCTGCTCCGGAGGGGTAAAATACACCAGGCCGTCCTTGTCGGTTTTCTCCGCCAATCGCAGCGTATCAATGTTGTGCCGCCGCGCCTGCGGGGTACGGTCATGACGCAGATATTCAACGCGATACCCGAAAAACTCGATGGTAGCATCCGGGATCGGTTCGCCCGTTATGGCATCGGCCACAAAATACATGGTTTTGCCCTCAACCGGCTTCTCGACAATCACCGTGCTTTCAATCCAGACGAGTTGCGCCGCGCTCGAGCCATCCTTCATCTCGGCCGTGACCAGATAAGCACCCGGATCCTGCAAGGGCGTCCGGATGGATACAATCTGGTCAAAATGACCCGGCAACGGATCCAACGCCTCGGTCCAGACCGCGACCGTATCGCGCAAATACTTCTTCTCGTTCTGATGCAGAATCCGATGTCCTAAATTGTGCAAGGAAACTCGGTTGTGGTCGATCTCGCGCGGGTTATCCATCAAGTACGCCCGCAGATCCGCCAGCAGCGCAGGCGCATCCACCCGCTTGGCTTCAAACCGTGCTTCCGATCCATTGCGGAAGCGATACTCCAGCACCACCGGCGTACCGGCCGGAAACACAGGCACCATCTCGAATTGCGCCTGATTCCCCACAATCTGATCCAGGCGCTGCTTACGCGTATTGTGGCGATCATCACCATGACGCTTGATCAACGTACCTAGATAATCAGCCGCGACCGGATATTGACGGCGATTCTCATGAATCGTGACCAATCGATCCAAGGCATGAATATCCCCGGCATCACCCTTGGGGTCTGCCAACTCTCTATACAATGTCACAAACTGCCAGTCGGCGGGCAACCGGAACCGCTTCACGCCATTTGCTAGACGCGCAATCGTTTCGTCCGCCTCCAGCGTATGCAGGGCATAGGCTGCCGACAACGTATCTTCCTCTGATGGCATCTGCCGGAAAAACCAACTGAACTCCTGCAGCGTATGCACCCCGAAAAGCTGATAGGCAAAATCCGCACGCTGCCGCAATACGGTATTCTTTAGCGGCGGATGCATATTCGCCACCTCCGCCAGCAGCGCCCGCCAACGTTCGCCATCATTGGCAGCATCCGCATACGACTCCGGCAAGCGGAAAAACACCGGATTCCCCGTCGCATCCGCCGGTGCACGACTCGCCTCCTGCCCCCGATACCCCCAATGGTGCCCTTCATCAAAATCCGGCAGCTCGGAAAAATCCGTTAGCAACTGCAAACGCCAAGTCTCTGTTTGTTGCAGCGTGTGCGCATACCGTAACAAAACATGTGCGGGGGCATCGCCCTTCGCCTCTTGCTCCATAATCAGCGCCCGGGCCTGGTCATACAACTGCATGGCCTGCACGCGATCACGCATCCCTGTGGACACATAG
>JBLRXB010000039.1:0-13748 GCA_047920915.1 Kiritimatiellia bacterium | reverse complement strand
CTGTGAGCCAGAAGCGCCAATATGCTCTTTCAACGGCGGCCAGCGTAGCCTCGATATAGCCGCGCAGCTCGGCTTCGGACGTGTCCAGGTCGAGGCGGGCGCGTTCGACCCGGGCCAGATTCACAGCACGACCGGCACCCTGCAGGAGTGCCTGTGTAAAGGAAAGGGCGATGCGGGCCTCTTGCTGATCTGGTGCCCGGTTTGAGGAATCGCTGCTTTGTAAAACCGCGATATCAATATCGGTTCCCGTGGCGAGGGTTTGGTTGATCCCGCCGCGCAAGCGCAGCTGCTCGATCTCGGCTTCAAATTGTTCACCGGTGGTGCGGGCGGTTTCCACACTGCGTATATCTCGCGCGGATATTTCAGCGAATAGTGCTGGAGAGAATCGGGCTCTTTCGCGTTGGATGAAGGTACCGGCAATGAGGGGTTCATATGCTTGTACGCGCAGATCGGGGTTACTATCCAGTGCCATCAGGACGGCAGCCTCCAGGGAAAGGGGGATGTCATGCGATGCGTTGGACTCCGCCGCGGTGGGTGCTGCATATAAAACCGCGCTGATTGCAAACAGCGAGATGCCATAAAAGAAACCGGCGGATGATTTATGGATACCAGTCATGCCTGGGGCCTTTTGTTACGATGATGCACGAGAGAGAAAACAACGGGAATCAACACCAGCGTAATCAGAGAAGCGCCAGCCAATCCTCCCGTCACGACACGGGCTAACGGTGCCTGGGCATCGGCTCCCTCACCAATGCCAAGAGCCAAGGGTATCAATGCCAGCACGGTTGTGCAAGTCGTCATCAGAATCGGGCGCAAACGGCGTCGGCCCGCCTCGGCGACGGCCGTGTTAACGGCCATACCGCTCTTTACCAGTTGGCCGGCCTGGTCGACAAGCAGGATGGCATTATTGACAACGATACCGGTGAGCATAATGCAACCAATATATGACTGCAGGTTGAAGGTGGTGTTGGTGAGAAAGAGCGTGACGAGTACGCCGATGGCAGCCATTGGTACGGACACCATGACGATGAGCGGATCGATGAGTGACTCGTACTGGCAGGCGAGCACCATGAAGACGAACAGGAGTGCCAGCAGGAGGGAAAGTAGTAATTCGCCTTGGGCGCGTTGTTGTTCTTCGTAGTTACCGGCGAGGCGGAACGAAAAACCTTCGGGGCGGGCGACGGTATCGATTTGTTTGAGGATATCGCGGGCGATGGAGGCCGTGTCGCGATCAGCGATATTGACAGCGATACGCACGAGGCGCTGTTGGTCCTTGCGTTCGATTAGCAGGGGGCCATCGCCACGGACAGATTCGATAACGTTTCGAAGGGCCACTTGCCGTCCGGCGGGCGTGGTGAGGGAGAGGTCAAGGATATCGTCGAGATCCATGCGTTCGGCATCACGCAGTCGTACGAGGATGGGATAGGCATTACCATCAACCTGATAATCGCCAGCGTTGGAGCCCGCCATCGCGGTTTCGAGGAAACGCGCCACATCGCGTGGATTGAGTCCGAGAGAGGCGACCTTGGCGCGATCGATCTGGATTTCCTCCTGGGGTAGGCCGATTTCCGATGAGATGCGTACATCCGTGACGCCTTCAATGGGTTCAATCACTCCGGCAAGTTGTTGTGCCAGGTAATCGAGCGTACCGAGATCAAAGCCGCGGACTTCGACGGTGAGCCCATCGTCGCCCCCGAGCAAGCGGTTGAGCAGGAATTGTCCCTGCGGGGCACGGGTGCGAATGGTCATGCCGGGTATGGCATGCGCGAGGCGGTTACGCAAATCGTTGGCGACGTCGACGTTGCTGCGTGTGCGTTGGGAGGCGGGTACGAGGGAAATGCGCATATCCATCCGGGAAAAGCTGCCGCCGCGGCGCGAGGCACCAACCGTGGTAACCCAGGATTTTTTTTCGGGCACGTTTTCGTCGACGATACCTTCCACGAGGCGGCTGAGTTCGTCCACGAGGGTGATGCGGGTTCCGGTGGCCATTTCGGCGTTGATGCGCACTTCGCCCTCATCGCTGGGGGGGAGGAGTTCGCTGCCGATATACTGGAGCAGGAGAAAACTGGCCACCAGCATGGCAACGGTAGTGCCGACGGTGGCCAGGCGCATGCGTAGTACCGTTTGGAGTAGGTCGCGATACTGTTCATCCAACGCATCAAAGCCCCGGTCGAGCCGATGTGCGATGCGATCAAGCCGGGGGTTGCGCAGGTGTCTTTCGCCGGGGGATTTGAGCAGCTTGGAGGCCAGCATGGGCACCAGGCTCAAGGATACGAGCAGGGCGCATATGAGCGAAAAAACCACGACCATCGCTAATTCCTTGAATAGTACGCCGGCGATACCCCGCACAAATGCCAGCGGCAGGAAGATGACGAGGGTTGTGAGGGTGCTGGCGATAATGGCGGTTGCCACTTCATTGGCGCCTGCGATGGCGGCGGTGGCAGGGGCTTCTTTTTCTTCGTCGCGTCGTCGGAAGATGTTTTCGAGCACGACAACTGAACTATCGACCATCATGCCCACACCGAGGGCGAGGCCGCCGAGCGTCATCAGGTTCAGGGTATAGCCTCCGAAGTAAATCAAGGAGAAGGTTGCAACCACGGAAATGGGGATTGCGAGGGCAATGACCAGCGTGCTGCGGACATTGCGCAGGAAGAGTAACAAAACGAGCACGGCGAGGCCGCTGCCATAGAGCACGGATCGGGTCACGTTCTCGATGGAGCGTTCGATAAAGTTACCTTGATCGATTACGGGAATAACGTTGATCTGTGGGAAGTCGCGGTTGACGCGATCTATTTCGCTGAAAACGCCTTGGGCAACTTCCACGGTATTGGCTTCGGGTTGCTTGCGAATCGCCATACGGACACCTTGATTTCCATCGATGCGGACAAGCCGACGGAGTTCCTGATGGGTGTCGTGTACCTGGGCAACCTGCCGAATGGTAACGGGCACGCCGTTACGTTGTTCAATGACGGTGTTTCGGATCTGGTCAATGTTTGTGAATTGTGCGGGTGCGCGCAGGGAAATTTCCTGATCGCCTTGTTCGATGCGCCCGGCGGGCAGGTCGATATTGGCGGAGAGAATGGATTGAATGACGCGGTCGAGTGACATGCCGAGTGCTTTGATTCGTTCGGGTTCGAGTTCAATGCGCACTTCGCGATTAAAGCCGCCCCAGATGTCTACCTGGGCAACCCCTGGCACTCTGGAAAAGCGGATGCGCAGGTCATCTTCAATCAGCGTTGTCAGTTCGACGGGATCCATATCGCTGGAAATTCCGAGGATAACGACAGGAAACTGATTGACGTCGAATTTAAAGATGCGGGGTCTGACATCATCGGGTAGTCGTCGCAGTCCGTTTTCGATGGCGCCTTGCATATCGATGGCGGCACTATCGACATTTGTGCCCCAGCCAAAATTGACGGTTACCACGCTGCTGCCTTCAGAGGATACGGATGTAATTTCCTCGACACCGGCAACGGATGACGCAATTTCCTCGATGAATTGGGTGATGAGGCGTTCGACAACTTCGGGGTCCGCGCCTGTGTATTCGGTGCGGATCGTGAGGGTTGTGGTTTCTATTTCAGGGAGCAGGTCGGTGCGCAGGCGACTGAGGGACGTTACCCCGAGCACCACAACCATGAGGGTGATCATTGTGGCAAAGATCGGGTGTTGAACTGAAAACTGCGGTAGCTTCATTGCAGGATCCTTCCGGTTTTAACGATACGAATAGCTGAGCCATCGCCGAGAAATTGGTGTCCGAGGGTAACGACTTGTCCGGCCAGATCCGGATCCTGAATTGCAATATGGGTGGTGTTGGCGATGCCGGTGGAGACCGGAGTCCAGACGACGGCCGTATGATCGTCGTTGATCTGGAAAACGCCTTGTTCGCCGCCGCGCCTTACGATCGATGTGATGGGGACCATTTTTGTGTCATCGGCGGTTTCGAGAACAACGGACGCCCGCACAAACATGCCTGGTTTAAGGCGCTCGTCTGTATTCGGCGATGAGACTTCGACGCGGGCCTGGCGCGAATCTTCGCGAAAGACAGGCGCAATACGGGCGATTGTGCCGGGGAATTCCTCACCCGGGAATGCGTCCGTCCGCAGGGTTACGGTTTGTCCGGTTTGGAGCAGCGCATAATCACGTTCCGGCACATAGAAAACCGCACGGATGGGGCGCAGGCTTACGATCGCGAGCAAAGGCGTGTTGGCTGCCACGGTGTCGCCCTCGTCGACGAATCGTTCCGCAATTACACGCACGTTGTCTCCTTCGGTCCAGTTGGCGGTAACGCGTGTGTAGCCCAGGCGTATTTGCGCGGTAGCCAGTGCGGCGGCACGAGCCAGCAGGTTGGCTTCGGCTACTTCGGCGGCGGATTGTCGCATCGTAAATTCGGATTGTGCGGTGTCGAGTGCAGCAGCTGACGCAACCCCACGTTCTTCGAGCGTGGTGATGCGTTCCAGTTCGCGACGGGCCAATGCGAGCCGGTTGGCTGCTTCAGCCGCTTGTGCGCGGGCGACGGCCAGATCTGCTTCTGCGCTTGTGACGGCTTGCCGGAATTCGGCATCATCCATGATGGCGACTTCGGCTCCTCGTGCGACAGGGTCTGATAGGTCGACGAGAATGCGAGCAATTCTACCGGAAATCTTGGGCGCGATCCGCATTTCGGCTGCGGCTGTCAGTGTGCCGCTGAATGTTCGCCGGCGCTCGAGGCGTCCACGCGCGACTTCGGCGACTTCGACAGGTACGATGCGTTGGGCGGCTCCTCGTTGCGGGACCGTCGCGCGCGTCGCACGCAATCGGCGCGTCAGCGTGGCACCAATCAGTACGACCACGATCGATAAAACAACAGCCAGTAAGATTCTCAAACCATTTCTTTTCATTTGTACCTCTATAAGGATTGCTATGCGTCACGTCGATTGGTTGGGGTCAGGGCTGGAGGAGTTCGCGGATGTCGTCCCACGTTAACTGTTGCGCGAAGCCTCCGCTTGCGCCCATGGCGGCGTTAATGATTTGTCGTTTGCGATGCTGTAGGTCAATAACTTTTTGTTCGATGGAGTTTTCGGTAACGAGCTTGATGCTGTAGACGGTCTGGGTTTGGCCGATGCGATGCGTCCGGTCGGTGGCCTGGTCCTCGACGGCGGGATTCCACCATGGGTCATAATGGATCACGACATTGGCACCGGTGAGGTTAAGTCCGCTACCGCCTGCTTTGAGGCTTACGAGAAAAACGGGTATATCAGGGGTGTTATTGAAGGTGTCGACCTGTTCCATGCGATTGCGGGTGGCGCCGTCCAGATAGCAGTACCGGATGTTGCGTGCGATCAGTGCGGTACGGAGAATATGCAGCATCTGGACGAATTGACTGAATACGAGAACCCGATGCCCGCCATCAATAGCTTCGTCCAGCAGTTCAAAAAAGAGATCCATTTTGGCTGATGTCATTTCGTCCGTGCCCTTGATTTGACGCAGCAGTGCTGGATGGCAGCAGCATTGGCGGAGGCGCAGTAGGGCGCTAAAGACGGAAAAGCGTGAGCGATCAAAGCCCTGGGAGTCGACGAGCGAAGATATTTGTTCGTAGTACGATGCCAGCAGGCGCTGATACAGGCGTTGTTGAGCGCCGTACATCGGGGCTGATGCAATGCGTGTAACCTTGGGTGGCATTTCGGCGGCGACTTCCGACTTGAGACGGCGCAGCATGAAGGGGCTGAGCTTGCAACGTAGATGCTCGAGCGCCTTGTCGCTATTGGCCGTTGCGTGCTGGACGGGTTGTTCGAAGCGGATACGAAAACTGTTGTGCGATCCTAGGTATCCTGGCATGAGGAAGTCCATGATCGACCACAGATCCGTGACGCTATTCTCGATCGGGGTACCCGTCAGGACGAGACGGCAATCAGCACGGAGTCTTTTGGCGGCAAGGGCATTCTGCGTGGATCGATTCTTGATGTGTTGGGCTTCGTCGAGGACGACAGCCGAAAAGTTCATGCGTGTATAGCGATCCGAGTCGCGTCGCAGCAGGGCATAGGAGGTGATGACGATATCGTACTCTTGCAGGAAATTCCAAAAGTTGTGCCGTTGCGACCCGGAAATGATGCAATAGGAGAGTTCGGGTACAAATCGGTCGATTTCGCGGCCCCAGTTGACGAGTAGGCTGGTGGGGCAGATTACGATGGATGTTCGCTTTTCGGTAGACATGTTCTTGCGCTGTTGGAGCCAGGCCAGTGCTTGGACGGTTTTGCCGAGTCCCATCTCGTCAGCGAGGATCCCGGCATAGCCAAATTGTTCAAGAAATCGGAGCCAGCGTATGCCGTCTTTTTGATATCCGCGCAGGGTGTTGTCCAGTCGGGCAGGGAATTGCGTTTCTGGTAGATGTTGCCGGAGGTGCAATTGCTGCGCATGATGCATCCAATCGGGGGGGGCGCTGATATGCAAGCGCGGATAATGTTCGACGAGCGAGGCGATGAAACCGGCATGAATTCTAGAGACACAAGGAACGGTTGCCCTGAATTCGGTGCATTCAGCCAGGGCCGCCTGGAGGGAGCGTAAGCTATGTGCATCCATAATCAAGCTGCGTCCGTGCTCCACCAGCATGGTTTGCCCTAGCGAAAGTGCTGCCTCGACGGCCTCTGTTGAAATCGGTTTGCCGGTCTCATCCCGGTAGCGCATTTCGATCCGGTAGGCATCAGAGGCATCGGGAAGAATGTGCAGTTCGGTCTCGATCCAGCTACCTTCTTCGCAGGAAACAGCAAATGCACTTTGGGTGTGGATTATCCAGCTGCGGGCACGTGCTTTGGGTAGGGCGTGCGTGATGATCTCTAACATGGCCTGCTGTCCGGTAATGCGGCAGGTGGCGGTGCCCTCTTGTTGCATTCCGAACATTTCAATGAAGGTGCCGCGTGCGCTTTGTTCGGCACCATGATTTCTGCCGATGAATCGCGTGGGGTGCTGCGGGTCGGGAACGGCATCGTCAGGCGATGGGCGCAGGCTACTGACAGGGAAATAGGTGCCGGCATATTTTGCCAGAAAAGTGATTTGCATCGTTTCGAGTCCCCCCTTGATGCGTACGGCAAAAGAGGGGGTTCCTTCGCAAACCTCGACATCGGACGGCAAACCGGTTTCGTCTTCAACCGGGAAGGCCTCTTTCAAGGTGGGCAGGGTATGCCGGATGAAGCTGAGAATGCGATGCGGCGGGATTTGCAAGGCCCCATTATAGGTGTCGGCCCATTCTTCGGGCAGGACGGGATCGAGCGGGTAGCATGTGTTTTCGTGCAGGATCCAGGCGGTTCGGGGGCACGCGAGAAAGACGGTTCCTTCGGGCAGGGATGTGTGCTGGAGGGTAAGGTTGGGCGCGCTGTTTTGGGTTAGATGCAATTGTAGGGCAGAAAGCGCGCTTGTGTCGCTTACCAGGAGCGGTTCCGGTTGATCCAGCACGGAAAGTTGCTTGCCGGCAAGTGCAAACAAAAGATCCCCGAATTGCGCTTTATCACAGCGGATAACGGATGGGCAGATATCGGTATGTGCAATATCTTCCAGTACGTAAAGGAGATTGAGGTCGGCGGGGGAGAACACGATGTCTCGGCCTGGTTTAATGCGATCGGGATGGGTGCGCTTGCCATCGATCTCGATCCGGCATTGCAGGAGCAGGTGGTGTTGGTCGAGTTCCTGGCGCCAGTCAGCCGGAAGTCGTAGCCGTACATGGGCATTGATGGCAGCAGGGTCGCTAGAGCAGGATCGACCGGATAGCGGGTCAGGTGGGTGGGTGTGTGCAAGGCGATCTGCCTCATGTGCTTTCCGGGCATCGATCCGCAGGGAGCGTTCCTTGCGTGTGTCTTCGGTTCGGGCGGCAATGGCGAGGCCGGCTGCCACGACGTGAGCGCATACGATGCCGGATAATTGACTTTGGGGGCAGGGACAATCGCTTAGAACCGAACCATCGGGCAGCACGGAGAAGCGGGTGTAGGTTTGGTGACCGGCCGCGCGTACGGCCGCACGCACCTGTGTGCCCTCAATACTAAGTTGCTGCACGGCCGCCTGCTCCAGCAAGTTCTGGGCCTGCTGTAGCGTTTTGGCGTCCGCCCATGCGCGGACATGATGGTGAGCGAGATATAAAGACATAGCCGAGTAGTATAGACGGAGTGGTGGTGGGAAAGCAAGTCCATGTGCCGAGGTTCATGTGCCGAGGGGATGGACGCTCCATTGGTTATCCGCGCGGAAAGGGGAGGACAGCGGAAATGTCTTGGGCACCGGTGCTTGCCATGAGAAGGCGATCGAAGCCGAGTGCCACACCCGCGCAGGGCGGCAGACCATATTCCAGTGCGTGAAGGAATGCTTCGTCGATTGGGGGCGTTGGTTCGCCAAGCGCATTTTTGTTTACGATTGCTTGTTCGAAGCGCTGGCGTTGTTCAGTTGGATCGGTCAGTTCGGAGAAAGCATTGGCCAATTCCAGGCCCCCGGCATAGAGTTCCCAGCGTTCGGCGATGAGGGGGTTGTCGGGGTTGCGACGTGCCAGTGCGGCCACCGAAACGGGATAATCGATGAGAATCGAACACCGATCGTGCGGCAGACTGGGTTCGATGATGTTTACCATGTCAAGGTCAAAGCGATCGGGGTCAAAGTTGGTAACGGGGTCCCAGCTCGCGCGTTCGCGGAAGATTTCGCGGATGGTATGGATCTCCCAGGGTAAGTCGAAGTCGGGCAGCGTGTGAGGAGAACGCGAGCCCCCTTCTTGTTTCTGTGGCGTATGTGCATGGATGGTTGTGACGACACGCGGGAGGAGTGCTTGCATGTCCGCTAGGATGGTCATGTAGTCCGCGTTGCGGCGGTACCATTCGAGCATTGTGAATTCGGGCCGATGACGGCTACCGTATTCCTGCGCACGAAAGCAGGGTCCAAGCTGGAAGATGGCATCGCAGCCTGCCGCCAGAATGCGTTTCATATGTAATTCCGGGGACGTGCGCAGGAATTGCGTACCAGCTGGTTCCGGCAATATGTGTAATTCGGGTGCCGGGCACGGAATGCGGATGGGGGTGTCTACCTCGCAAAAACCCTGCGCGAGAAAAAAGGAACGGATCGCCTGCGCGGCATGATGCCGCAGCATAAGGGGTTGTGTCTGCGGCAGAATCACCGCACGCGTTCCGCGTATTCACCCGTGCGGGTATCGATCCGGATCATGTCGCCTTCATTCACAAAGAGTGGCACTTGCAGCTCGTATCCACCTTCTACCGTGGCTGGTTTCATGACGTTGGTAGCGGTATTGCCTTTTGCGCCCGGTTCCGTGTACTCGATGCGCCGCTCAATGAATACGGGCAGTTCAATCCCGATGGGTTGTCCATTGTGAAACAGTACGTCGACCTCGATTTCCTCTTTGAGGAAATAGCGCTGGTTCCCGAGTACCTGCTCGGAAAGATGAATTTGTTCGTAGTTTTCGTCCATGAATACGTAGTCATCCGCTTCTTTATAGGAGTAGACGAGTTTCTTTTCATTCAGCTGTGGTTTATCGATCTTATCGTTGGATCGGTATTGCTTCATCTGGGTGGACCCATCGATCATGCTCTTGATGCGGCACGTGTAGATGGCCTGGCCTTTGCCGGGCTTCATGAAGTTGTATTCGGTGATGATGTAGGGGGTGCCGTCGACTTCGATCTTTAGCCCTTTGCGTAAATCTGATGCTGAAAACATGCGGGGTTACTCCTTCCTGTGCACCTCTTGTGGTGCGGCGTTTTGTAAAAAGAGGCATAAATATAAGTTATTGCGGGCTGGTCTGTCGAGAAAAAGCGCATCCGGGGCGAAAGGGGGCGGGAGCCCGCCTTCGCCGCTTCGCGGTCTACGGCGTGGCAGCCTTCGCTCTTCGCTTTGCTGCGAGCGAAGGCTGGTGGGCGAGGCGGGACTCGAACCCGCAAGCCTTGCGGCACAAGATCCTAAGTCTTGCGTGTCTGCCAATTTCACCACTCGCCCGGAAAACACTTGCAGGGGGGAACCATAGGCGGCAGTGGCCCGAATGTCAATCTTGCAGGCCGGGAAAGTGTGGTGCGGCTGGTGATGGAACTTGTAACGGATTGCGTGAGTTTGTAGGCTGGTGCGCATGAAAGCATTACCATATACGCGTGACTTCCTGCTTGAGATTCCCAAGAGCGATTTGCATTTGCATCTGGATGGATCGCTCCGGATTCCTACGTTGATCGAGCTGGCCAAGGCACGAGGGGTGGATTTGCCATCCTATACGGACGAAGGCCTGCTGGAGCTGGTTTTCAAGGATCGCTATGCCAATCTGGGGGAGTACCTGCAGGGCTTTGCGTACACGTGTGCGGTGATGCGCGATCGCGAAAGCATTGCCCGGATTGCCGCAGAGCTCGTGGCGGATAATATTGCCGAGGGGGTGCGGTATATTGAAGTGCGTTTTGCGCCACAACTGCATGTGCATGACGACCTGGACATGAAGACCGTACTGGCGGCCGTGACGGAGGGGCTTGCCGAAGGTGCCAAGGCTCACAACGCCAGCGCGGCGGTTCGCAGCGGCGCGGATATTGCGTTCGAGTCAGGTATCATTGCCTGTGCGCTGCGGTCGATCAAGCCAGGAATGAGTCCCTACTACAAGCAGCTCTACCAGCTTTTTGCCGGCGCGCCCGTAAAGGAATTGTGCAGTCTGGCGTCGATGGAAATGGTGCGGCAGGCCGTTGCATTGCGGGATCAGTATGGTATTCCCATTGTCGGGTTCGATCTGGCAGGTGAAGAGGCGGGGTATCCGGCTGCGTACCATATGGACGCCTATCAGTATGCACACCGCAACTTCATGCGTAAGACGGTGCATGCGGGCGAGGCGTATGGGCCTGAATCGATCTTTCAGGCATTGACGGATTGTCATGCCAATCGTATCGGGCATGGTACCTTTCTTTTTGCGCATGATATGATCAAGGATCCGGCGATCATTGACAAAGAGGCCTACGTAGAGGCGTTGGCAGACTATGTGGCTTCGCAGCGGATTACGCTGGAAGTGTGTGTCACCAGCAATCTCCAGACGACGCCCACGATTGCCTCGATCGCTGCGCATCCCATCCGGAATATGATTGCGCACAGTTTTTCGGTATCGGTCTGCACGGACAACCGACTGGTGTCGCGTACAAGTGTGACAGACGAATTGGAGCGTATCACACAGGCAATCCCGCTGACCTTGCAGGAGTTCCGTAACATCATTGCTGCCGGTTTCAAGGGCAGTTTCTTTGCCGGGGGCTACAAGCGCAAGCGCGTCTATGTGCGCCAGATGCTTGAACGGTTCGAGGGCTGTGTCGCGAAACATTTTGGTGTTTGATATTATGATGCTAGCGCGCGACATGGTCATGACGGCGATTGATTTCGAGGGTACCGGTGCGGTGCGCGGGTATGCGGACGAGCCGTGGCAAGTGGGACTTGTACAAATTCGAGGTGGCATGGTGTCATCAGCGCATTTGTATGAGCACTTACTGCATGTGGGCGATCGACCATTTAATCGTTACGCGCCGGGCAGACACGCTGAATTGCGCGAGAAGCTGAAGGTGGCCCCCGAACTTCCTTCGCTTTGGCCCGAGCTGCGGCACTATCTTGATGGCGTGCCACTGGTTGCGCACAATGCTGCGACCGAACAACGCTACCTTTCCGGGGCGTTCCCTTTGCACATTTGCACCATCTGGATCGACACGCTTAAACTATCGCGGCTAGCGTATCCGGGACTGCCATCCTACAAGCTTGATGATGTGCTTTCTTCGCTTGGGTTGGTGGCGCAGGTTGGGGCGGTTGTGCCGGGGCGCGAGCCACATGACGCCTTGTACGATGCTGTCGGCTGTGCCGTGCTCTTGTGTCACCTGCTTGCGCAACCGGGATGGCAGAAAGTGACGTTGGAGGATTTGGTGCGGTTGCAGAAGCGAAAAACTGCGAGCGGTAAACGGTAACGGCTGTCGTCAGTTGCTAGCCATTTATCGGTATATTTGTAGGTCGTGCCCTGCGCCTTGCGCATGTAAAGGTGCAGATGAACGCCGTCCGCAAGGGCTAGCATCAGGCGTGCATTGCGGAGGTAGAGGCGGCCGATCCATCCGGGCTGGAAGGTCAGGGCGATATCTTCAGAGGCAATCGCTTGCTTGACGACTTGCGGTGTTAGATACATCCAGCTTACGGTGGCCGTAAGAGCGAAGAGCAGATTCCAACCTGTCAGGCAGCCATCCTTGCCGAAGAGGTGTTTAAGGGCATTTTTGAAGTTCCATGGAAGCCGGAAGAATGCGGGCGCATCCGGAAATGCAGGTGGTTACCATTCGCACGATTTTTACCGATGCCCCCAAGTGTTTGTTTCCTTATCAAACCTCCGGTGTGTCTGCTCAAACGATGACTGAAAATGATATTACCCATTTAGCGAAACAAGGTAAGTGTCGGGTTTCGGTCGATGTTGGTTTGTTTAACCCGCGGCCACGGGAGCGCGTGGCTGGTTGATTGGTTACGCTGGGGAGGATGAGCGGCTTGGCAGCAGCCATTTGCCCTTATTGACCTTGTTGACCGGATTGACGGGTTTTGGGGCGGTGTTTGCGGGCGTGAAAGATGGTGGGGATGTTGGGGTGCCATTGGCGGGAGCTGAGGGTAATGGCCGTTTCCTCGATAGCGGAGGCGGCCAGAAAGCCCACAGCGATGCGGAAAATCCAGGGTGTGATGCCGGCAAAGAGGAACCAGACGCCAATGCCGAGGAGTGCGGTTGAGGTTTTGGCGGTCCAGGTGTGGTAGGAGGGCAGGCGGTGGAATTTGATAAGGCTGGTCAGGCCGGAAATGGCGAGCAGACCAAGGGTTGCCAGGAAGAAGGGGGTTTCGTTCACGATTTGTTCGGGGCACAGGAACCAGCCGCCGATCGCGACGGTGACGCACATCATGACATCGCCGAGTGTGTCGAGCTGTGAACCGAGCTGGGTTTGCTGGTGGAGGCGACGGGCGAGATAGCCATCGAGCATATCGCTGGCGAGTAGCAGGGCAAAAAGCGCGAGAAAGGGCTGGGCGTAGCCGCGTAGTCCGAGGACGATCAGGAGGGGTGCCAGAAACAGTCGTGCCAGGGTAATGCGGTTTGGCCAGGTCCGTATTTCCGGGGGGAGGACATTATGGTTGTGGCCCTCGGGCATGTTTTCCACGCTTTCTTTACAGAGTTCGGCAGTAGCTTACGGGAAAAAGAGGAAAGTCGAAAGCCGAAAGTCGGCGGGGATTGTGCCGTGTGCTGAGGAGGCGTCTAATCGTGATGTTTTGATGGGTGGGTACTGGCTGCTTATGAAATTCTAATGTTTTAGCGTTTGGCAATCGGGGGGTCCGACTGTAATATGGAACCACAAGTCGCGATATAGATAACAATAATGCTATTCAGTAAAGGAACAGAATGATGGATATTTTGTTTCAGATGTATAAGTTCAAATATATATGTATGATAGCTTTTTCGGCTTTGTTGGCTATCTCATCTCAAGCTGAAGTTGTACTTGTTGGCTGGACATTTCCTGAGACCAACCTGGTTGCCTCGGCGGGGATAGCCGCCAATACCAATCAGGCTATCGCGGTAGAAGGTGGCCCGCAAATTACCGGTTTTGTAGTGGGGTCTGTATCAGGTACCCAAGCCCCCTCTGCTAACTCTTGGACGGACGGGAGTGGCGCGGCATATTGGTTAATCACTTTTGCTTCTGCCAACTATACAAACATCACCTTGTCTTCTCGTATGTCGGGAAGCGGGACAGGGCCGCGTGACTTTCAGGTTCAGTATCGTGTTG
>JBLRXB010000038.1:0-13819 GCA_047920915.1 Kiritimatiellia bacterium | reverse complement strand
CTGCCTCCTGCTCTAGAAACCGCAACGGAATGAACAACGGAAAATACGCATTTACATGCCCTGTCGCCTTGAACATGCTGTCCAGCCCCGTACGGATATTCTCCCAAACCGCATACCCCCATGGTTTAATAACCATACAGCCACGCACGGCACTCGTCTCTGCCAGATCCGCCGCCTTTACAACCTGCTGATACCATTCCGGATAATTTTCCGCACGCGTCGGACTGATTGCCGTCTTCTCCGCTTTTGCCACGCCTAGCCTCCTCCTTCAATCTCGTAAAACATACTCGCTGCAAGGCCGTGAACTTTGCCACAGCAATGCCACCGGCGCAATAGACAACTACACCAGCACCATAATAAGGAGCCTCATGCGATGCAACACCACACCAGCTTACGCACCATCCTGCCTGCCGGCAATCGAAGATCCCGCACAGATATGCGCACCAATATACCGCCCTTGGTGAAAGTTACCTCTTGCTTTGTGGCGTGTGCCCCGTAATATGCGCATGTATTTTTGTGTACAGAGACGTACGCGTTCTAAAACCAAAAAGGCAGCAGGGGTCAGATATCATGCACATAGTAGTCTGCATCAAACAAGTTCCAGATACCCATGAGGTTAAACTGGATCCCGTACATAATACGCTCATGCGGGAAGGTGTTGAAGCCATTGTCAATCCGTTTGACATGTACGCCATCGAAGAAGCCATTCGTCTGCGAGAAAAGCTCGGTGGGTCGGTAACGGCCATCACGATGGGACCACCGCAAGCCGAAAATGCGCTGCGCGAAGCCATCTCCATGGGCGTGGACACAGGTATACTCGTATCCGATGCCGCTTTTGCCGGCAGCGACACCTGGGCCACCAGCTATACCCTCGCCCAGGCTATCCGCAAACTGCCGCCGGCTGATCTTATCCTCTTCGGCAAACAGGCTGCCGATGGCGACACCGCGCAGGTAGGGCCCGGCGTAGCGGCGCAGCTCGATCTCCCGCAAATCACATACGTCCGCAAAATCGAGGAAATTTCAGAAACACGGATCGTAGCGGAGCGGCTGTTGGAAACCGGCTACGAGGTGATCGAATCCTCGATGCCCTGCATCTTGTCCGTCGTCAAGGAAATCAACGAACCCCGGCTACCATCGCTGAAGGGGAAAATGGCGGCACGCAAAGCCGAAATTACCAAATGGTCGGCCAAGGATATCGAGGCTGATCCCGATTGCATTGGCCTGAAAGGATCCCCCACCAAAGTGGTAAAGGTGTTTACGCCACCACCACGCCAAGGTGGTGAAATTCTGACAGGGGAACCGCGCGAGGTCGCCCAATTACTTGTTCAAAAGATCAAAGACATTTTAATTGAATCTGCATCGTAAGGAGAAAACACCATGGCCAATCACCCCATTGAAATCAGTCGTGAAGCTTGCGTAGGTTGTGGACAATGCATACCGGCTTGTCCGTTTGGTGCCATAGCCATGCCGGAAGCCACCGCGCAAATTGACCTCACCACCTGTACCCTCTGTGGCGCTTGCGTGCCCACCTGTTCCTTTGACGCCATCACCATGGAGGAAAAACCGATCGCTGACACCAACATCCTTGCGCAATACAAGCATGTCTGGGTCATGGTGGAACAAAACGAGGGCGTGGTTGAACCCGTAACATTCGAATTGCTCGGGGAAGGCCGCAAACTGGCCGATGCACGCGGCATGAAACTATGCGCGGTGCTCGCCGGATACCAGGTACAATCCATAGCCGAGGAACTGATCACGTGCGGGGCAGACATCGTCTATGTGGCGGACCACCCCGAACTGGAAGCCTTTCGCGACGAACCCTACACCAAGGTGCTACAACGCCTGATTGCAACACATAAACCCGAAGTCGTGCTCTTTGCGGCAACGGCTGCAGGCCGCAGCATCGGCTCCCGTGTGGCCGTCAATATCAATGCGGGGCTGACCGCAGATTGCACCGGTCTCGCGATTTCGGAGGAAACCGGAAACCTACTCCAGACCCGTCCCGCATTCGGCGGCAACATCATGGCCGTTATCGAAACCCCGGCGCATCGTCCCCAGATGGCATCCGTGCGCCCCAATGTGATGACACCCGCAGAGGCTGACACGACCCGCAAGGGCGAAGTCATCCCCGTTGAGCTGGCACCGGAAGACCTTACCTCCCGCACCAAACGTGTCAAATTCGTGCCGGAAGCAGGTTCCGCTGTCAACATCACCGAGGCAAGCATTTTGATCAGTGGCGGACGCGGCATCCAGAAACCGGATAACTTCGCCATGATACAGGAGCTGGCCGATGTGCTTAAAGCCGGTGTCGCCGCCTCACGCGCGGCCGTAGACGCCAACTGGATTGCCTATTCCCACCAGGTCGGACAAACCGGCAAAACTGTCTGTCCCAAACTCTACATCGCTTGCGGTATCAGCGGCCAAATCCAGCACCTGGCAGGAATGGGGTCAGCCGAAACCATTGTTGCAATCAACAAAGATCCCGATGCCCCTATTTTTGATATTGCAACTTATGGCATAGTTGGCGATGTTCTTGAGGTGGTACCAGCACTAACGGCAGAATGTAAAAAATTATTAAACCGCTAATCGCAATTCTTGTGGTATTCTCTGGACGAGGATATCGGCATTTGTAAGCCGGAATCTGCGTTCTGTGCTTTATCGTCTGTCGTTCACACGGGAGGAAATGTCATGTATACAAAATCAATGCGCATCATGTTGGCCCTATGCACCCTTAGCATGCTCGGCATCACACCGGCTGCCTCTGCCAGCAAAGACGACATTGTTGTCATCCCCGCCCGTGCACGAATGGTAAAACTGGGCTTCGATCTGCAAACGTTGAGAGGACCCACCCTCATTTCGTATCGCGACACGGATGAACCGCTCCAGCCACTCGTCCATGTTTGGAACCGATCCAGACGGCAATGGCAGGAAATCGAGGTGTCCCAGATCGCACAAAGCACCATGGTACCGCCCCGCCCGCATCGCGTTTATGCCATCGGCTTGCCGGGCATGATTCCAGAAACACTATTGGTCGCCCTTTCCAATGCATCCGAATTGCACATGCTACAAACCTTTTCGGTTGCAGAAATCCTTACTACGTTGGACCAGGAAATGAGCTTCAGCATGGCCGAATGGCGCAGTCTCGGCGCGCGCCACAATCTCGATGTCACGGAAGTCAATGTCCAACAGCGTCGTTGGGGGCGCTTTGGCCCACCCCGCCGCTATCGCCAGGAGCCTGCTCCCGAACAGCAGCTCGCTCCCACACAAAGCGACGAATCCGATACGACCATTCTGCCGTCTCGCATCAAACCGCATCCCATCGAAATGGAGAAGCACGCAACACCGCCTGAACCCAGGCAAGTTGAACCGCTTGAGCGCGAAGCCAAACCAGAAGAACCGGTGACGTACGAAGAAACCGTCGCCCCCGTGATGCCACCTGAAGAAACCGTTCCCATGAAAGGAACCGACACGGACGCCCCAGAAACAACAGCCGTTGCGGAAGAAGATTTTCCCATCAAATAGCAAACGATACGATTATTCCCGGATATGCCCCTTGCCTTGAACAACGTACTTGTACGTGGTCAACTCATCCAACCCCATCGGGCCGCGCGCGTGCAGCTTATCGGTGCTAATGCCAATCTCAGCCCCCATACCAAACTCACCACCATCCGTGAACCGGGTCGACGCATTCACATAGACCACTGCCGAGTCAACCCGCTGCGTGAACACCTTCTGCACCTGCTCGCTATCCGCAATGATCGCATCTGAATGATGCGAGCCATACTGATTGATATGCGCTACCGCATCCTGCACGCCATCGACCACCCGCACCGCCAGACGCAAATCAAGATACTCGGCATACCAATCACCCTCGGTTGCCTCGTCCATACTGGCAACGATCGCGCGCGCGCGCGCATCGCCACATAAACTGCAGCCGCGCGCGGAAAGTCGTTGGGCCATAACAGGCAGAAAACGCGGTGCAATATCAGCATGTACCAGAACCGTTTCGAGGGCATTGCAAACACCAGGACGCTGGCACTTGGCATTTTCCACAATGGCCAAGGCAGCTGACTCTTGTGCCGACTCGTCCACGTACACATGGCAGACCCCCTTGTAATGCTTGATCACGGGAACGCGTGCATGCGCAGTTACAGCCCGGATCAAGGATTCCCCGCCGCGCGGGATCGCCAGATCAACCAATCCTTCCAGTTGTACCAATTCCCGTACGGCATCCCGATCCGTGGTGCGGATCAACTGCACGGCATGTTCCGGCAAGCCTTTGGCACGCCCACCCTCCACCAGCAAATCCGCCAATACCGCATTCGAATAGAAAGCTTCCTTGCCCCCTCGAAGAATAATCACATTACCTGTCTTCAAGCACAACCCAGCCGTATCCACGGTCACGTTCGGCCGTGATTCGTAGATCACGGCAATCACACCAATAGAAACCCGCTGCTTGACAATTTCCAACCCATTCGGCCGTAACCAGCGACTCATCACATGACCAACCGGATCCTTTAGAGCCGCCACATCACGAAGGCCGGCAATCATGGCATCAATGCGTGCCGCATTCAAAAGCAAACGATCCAACAGCGCACGCGAGCGTCCCGCAGCACGCCCGGCCTCCATATCCCGCGCATTCTCCTCCGCGATGCGAGCGCGGTTGCCATCCAAGGCATCCGCCATCGACATCAATATCGCATTCTTCTTGCGTGCGGCCAATCCAGCCATGTCCCGCGAGGCAACCTGTGCCTGCCGGCCTATTTGCAATATTTCGGTATGTAAATCCATATAAACGACCTTTCCTGTCTGGCTTACAGCGCCGACGGTACCACGAGTGTGCCGATATCCTCGCCTGCAACCACGCGGGCAAGCACGCCGGGGTCCCGCCCATTCGCGATCACAACAGAACAACCACTTGCGGCAGCAGCCTGCGAGGCCTGCAGCTTCGACCCCATGCCGCCCTTGGAAAGACTCTCCGTACTGGCACGCACCACCCCCAACGTCTTGCGCGATATCTGATCAAGAAAACGAATCCGGCGGGTCCGACCGTGCCCATCGGGCTCACGCACACCATCCACCGTTGTCAAAAGCACAAGCAAATCCGCACGGATTAACTTCACTACCAAGGCCGCCAGAAAATCGTTATCCGCAAACGCCAGATCAGCCTTGAGCTCCTCATCGCTCACCACGTCATTCTCGTTTATGATCGGAATCACGCCCCGACGCAACAACGTCTCGATCGTGCGCCGTGCATTCGTCTGGCGCAGGCGATACTGAAAATCATCATGCGTTAGCAACACCTGCCCCACCTTGATTCCCTTGGCCGCAAACAATGCATCGTATCGTGACATAAGCCGGGTCTGACCAATCGCTGCACACATCTGCACCTCCGGTAGAATAACGGGTCGGGCTTTCATGCCCAACGCCTCCATGCCGGCACCCACCGCACCAGAAGTCACCACTGCAATTTCATGCCCGCGCTTGCGCAGCAACGCAATTTCCGCCGTCAAGGCCGCCATACGCCGCCGATCCGGACGCCCGCTCCGCTGCACCAGTACCCGGCTCCCGATTTTGATCACAATCCGGCGCGAATCCGGCAACCCGGCACGATACTTCAGCGATGCAGCTTTCATAACCACCTCACACACACAAAAAACCAGCCCCCCGCAAATACACCGAATACCAGTATTTCAGCACACACCTATCGCTTGCGAGCAGAAGCTACCGCACGCTGGGCCTCGCGATCAGCCGTCTTGCGTTTCAACACTTCGCGCTTATCGGCAACCTTCCGCCCGCGGCAAATACCAATCTCAACCTTTACCTTCTGCCGATGAAAATACAATTTCAGACCGATAAGGGCATTACCCTGCCTTTCAGATGCGGCTTGCAAATGACCAATCTCACGACGGTGTAACAACAACCGACGCGGACGATCCGGATCATGATTGAACCGGTTTCCAAAAGTATAAGGCTCGATCTTAACGCCATACAGTATGGCCTCGCCACGCTCAATGCGAACATGATTCCCGGCAAGTGTCACATGACCAGCCCGCAGGGATTTCACTTCGGTGCCTTGCAACGCTACCCCGGCCTCAAACCGCTCCAACACCTCAAAGTCATGAAATGCCTTGCGGTTCGTCGCAATCGATGCCGCCTGCGCTACCATGGCGCATGACTCCTAGCGTGCATCTTTTTGTGCCGCAGACTCATCAAGCATGGCATACCCGAACTTGCCCTCGGCAATCTCGCGCAAGGCCACATCAGCCTTTTCCTCACCCACATTGGGCTTTACATAGGGGCGGTCACCGCCGTTAAGCTGACGCACACGCTTCGACACCATGTTCACCAAAATAGGAACACTCGGAATGCGCTCCCGCGCGGCTTCAATTAATGCAATATTCAAAGGTACCTCCAAAAGTGGTAATGAAACGGGGCGCATAGTATGCGCCCCGTCCCGATACGTCAACTTAATTCACGGGCTTACATCATGCCGCCCATGCCACCCATGCCACCCATGCCGCCCATATCACCACCTGGTGCCGCTGGCGCCTTGTCTTCTGGCAAATCGGTGATCATGCATTCGGTCGTCAGCAACAAGCCGCTGATGCTAGCAGCATTCTGCAATGCCGTGCGCGTTACCTTCGCAGGATCAAGCACACCAGCCTTGATCAAATCCGTAAATTCACCCGTGGCCACATTGTAACCATACGAGCTGTTCTTGGATTTCTTCACTTCGGCCACAATCAAGGCACCTTCCACGCCGGCATTGCGAACCAGTGTGCGCAGCGGTGCTTCCAGTGCGCGACGGATGATGTCAACACCAACAGCCTCATCGCCCGTGGCAGTGATCGAATCCAGCGACTTCTGGGCATTCAGCAGGGCCACGCCACCACCAGGGACAACACCCTCTTCAACCGCAGCGCGGGTCGCATGCAGGGCATCCTCGACACGAGCCTTCTTCTCCTTCATCTCGGTCTCGGTCGCAGCACCCACGTTGATCACCGCAACACCACCCGCCAACTTGGCCAAGCGCTCCTGCAGCTTCTCGCGATCATAATCAGAAGTCGTTTCCTCGATCTGACGCTTGATCTGCGATACACGCCCTTGGATGTCCGCCGTCTTGCCAGCACCTTCCACAATCGTGGTGTTTTCCTTCTCAACCGTGATGCGCTTTGCACGACCCAGGTCGGTGAGCGTAACATTCTCGAGCTTGATACCCAATTCCTCGGAAAGCATCTTGCCTCCCGTCAAAACAGCAATATCCTCGAGCATCGCCTTGCGCCGATCGCCAAACCCGGGAGCCTTCACCGCGCAGCACTGGAACGTTCCACGCAAACGGTTCACGACCAGTGTCGCCAACGCTTCGCCTTCCACGTCCTCTGCAATGATCAGCAAAGGCTTGCCAGCCTTGGCAACATTCTGCAGCAACGGCAACAAGTCCTGGAGATTCGAGATCTTCTTCTCATGAATCAGGATATACGCATCCTCCAGAATCGCATCCATGCTGTCGGGATTCGTCACGAAATAAGGAGATAGATACCCCTTGTCGAACTGCATACCCTCAACCACGTCGAGTGTCGTCTCCATCGTCTTGGCTTCTTCAACGGTAATCGTGCCATCCTTGCCAACCTTGTCCATCGCCTCGGCAATAATACTACCGATTTCCTGGTCGCCATTCGCCGAAATCGTTGCTACCTGCGCGATCTCGGTGTGCTCTTTTACCTTCTTTGCCATCTTGGCAATCGTGTCGACAACCTTTTCTGTCGCCCGGTCAATACCGCGTTTCAGGCTCATCGGATTGGCACCCGCCGTGACATTCTTCAAACCTTCACGGAAAATGGCCTCTGCCAGAAGCGTAGCCGTCGTCGTACCATCACCAGCAACATCGCTGGTCTTGCTCGAAACCTCACGCACCATCTGTGCGCCCATGTTCTCAAACGGATCCGGAAGTTCGATTTCCTTGGCAACCGTCACACCATCCTTGGTCACCGTCGGCGAACCGAATTTCTTATCCAGCACCACATTACGACCACATGGACCCAATGTCACGGTCACGGCACGGCTCAATTTCTCGATACCGATCATCATCGCCTGACGCGCTTCGACGTCATACTTCAACTGTTTACCTTTGTCAGCCATACTATCTCTCTCCTTATCTATAACTTACGCTAAAACTTAACCAATCACGCCAAGAATGTCTTCCTCACGGATGATCTGATACTCCACATCGTCGATCTTCACTTCCGTTCCGCCATACTTCGGCATCAACACGCGGTCGCCCTTCTTCACATTGAACGGAATGAGCTTGCCCGCATCATCCAGTTTGCCAGTTCCAACTGCCACCACTTCCCCCTCCTGGGGCTTTTCCTTGGCAGTATCAGGAATGATAATACCCCCCTTGCTCATCTCTTTGGCCTCTGCTGGCTTCACCAGCACACGATCACCTAATGGTTTGATCTTCATATTTCTTTTTTCTCCCCTTCATGTTTTCCGCATTTGCGGCATTTGTTGAACACACACGCAAAACCCAACGCAGCGATTGCGCGCGCGATGGGCTTCACGTAACCGACATTATTTCTCATCAACCATTTCAAAGTCCGCGTCTATCACGCCATCCTTGTCTTTGGCAGGATCCTGCGCCTGCTCTTCGCCGGATGGTGGCGCACCCGCTTCAGCACCAGCAGCACCGCCCTGCGATTGCGCCTGCGCATACATCTCCTGCGATATGGCTTGCATCGCCTGATTCAAGGCATCCATTTTGCTCTTGATCTCTTCTGTGTTGTTGCCCTCCAACGCCGTCTTCAAAGCCCCGATCGCACTCTCAACCGTGGCCTTCTTGGATGCATCAACCTTGTCGCCATGCTCAGCCAGCATCTTCTCCGTCTGATACACAACGTTCTCCGCCATGTTCTTCGTCTCTACGGATTCGCGGCGCTGCTTGTCCTCTTCGGCATGACGCTCCGCATCTGAAACCATTTGCTTGACTTCGTCCTCACTCAAACCACTCGAGGCCGTAATCGTGATCTTCTGCTGCTTGCCCGTACCCAGATCCTTGGCCGAAACATTCAAAATACCGTTGGCATCAATGTCGAAAGTGACCTCAATCTGCGGTACACCGCGCGGCGCCGGCGGAATACCATCCAATTTGAAACGACCAATCGATTTGTTGTCGCCTGACATCTTCCGCTCACCCTGCAACACATGAATCTCAACCCCCGGCTGATTGTCGGCAGCCGTGCTGAAGATCTCACTCTTCTTCGTCGGAATTGTGGTATTGCGCTCGATCAGTGTCGTCATGACACCACCCAGCGTCTCGATACCCAACGAAAGCGGCGTTACGTCCAGCAAAAGGACATCCTTTACATCCCCCGCCAGAATTCCACCTTGGATCGCAGCACCAATCGCAACCACTTCATCTGGATTCACGCCCTTGTGTGGCTCCTTGCCATACAAAGCCTTGACGCATTCCTGCACCTTCGGCATCCGCGTCGATCCACCCACAAGAATGACCTCATCGACACTCGTAACGCCCGCATCGTTCAATGCGGCACGACAAGGCCCCTCGCTGCGCCCGACCAATGCCTCTGTCAACTGCTCCAATTTCGACCGCGAAAGCGTCACATTCAAGTGCTTCGGACCATCGGCATCGGCCGTGATAAAAGGCAAATTGATGTCGGTCTGCTGGGAACTCGAAAGCTCACACTTGGCCTTTTCTGCGGCTTCCTTCAAACGCTGCAACGCCATCGTGTCCCGGGAAAGATCAATCCCCTGCTCCTTGCGGAACCCGTCAACCAGCCAATCGATAACAGCCTGATCCAGATCATCACCACCCAAGTGCGTATCGCCATTGGTTGCCTTTACCTCAAAAACACCATCACCAATATCCAGAATCGATATATCGAACGTACCGCCACCAAAGTCATAAACGGCAATACTCTCTTCCTTCTTCTTGTCCAAACCATACGCCAAAGAGGCCGCCGTGGGCTCATTGATGATGCGCAGCACTTCCAGACCCGCAATCCGGCCCGCATCCTTGGTGGCTTGCCGCTGGCTGTCATTAAAGTAAGCCGGCACCGTAACTACGGCCTGTGTCACAGTCTCTCCCAAGTATTGCTCGGCATCCGCTTTCAATTTCTGCAGGATCATCGACGATATCTCCGGCGGCGAATAGGTCTTGTCGTTGATCTTTACATGCGCATCTCCATTCGACGCCTTCACCACCTCATACGGAACTAGCGAAATTTCATGCGCAACTTCATCGTATTTGCGCCCCATGAAACGCTTGATCGAAAATATCGTGTTGCGCGGATTCGTAACCCCCTGACGCTTAGCCGCTTGACCAACAAGACGCTCACCATTCTTGGCAAATGCCACAATCGATGGTGTCGTCCGGGTCCCCTCCGCATTCGGTATAACTACCGGCTCGCCACCCTCCATAATCGCCATGCACGAATTCGTCGTACCCAAATCAATTCCCAGTACTTTAGCCATGGTAAATCCCTCCTCTTAAACAATCTTTCTAGTAGACATATATAAATGAATCCAAATGTCTGACAACATACCAAGCAATATGCATGCCAAATTACACACACATACCCACCATAACATTCGTATACCACTAAGCACCAATATGTTAAATATATTAGACGGATTTTTCAGCCGCGACGCAAACAGCCCCGCAGAGAGACATATTGACACAAAACAATCCGTGTCACAGCCCAAGGTGCCACACTGTCGCACGTCTCATAACGCACGCCCTATGCACGCGCGCCAACAGGCAGGTCGTCGCACAGATGAACCACCCACAATACTTTATAGTTTGACCTCAGCGACATTTCCGCGACAATCCCCCCCAAACATTGCCAGCTAATAAATGGAGATATCCCATGGAAACACATATTATTGAAATTTTTGGTAACCCCTGCTTATGGGCCGCATTCTGGTCATGGACCATCGCCCAGTGCACCAAAATGTTTTGTGGCTTACTAAAAACACGTAAACTGGACTTCAATTATCTTGTCAGCACCGGCGGCATGCCAAGCGCACACTCCGCGCTTGCGTCTGGCATGGCAATATCGGTCGGCCTTGTCGAAGGCTTTGATAAACCGGTCACAATCGTCGCTTTTATTGTGGCCATGATCACCATGTTCGATGCCTCCACCGTACGGCGGGCAGCTGGCCAACAAGCAAGAATTCTGAACGATATGATCGAAGAACTCTTCAAGGAGCACCGCCTGTCCGAGATCAAGCTTAAGGAATTGCTCGGACATACCCGTCTGGAAGTGCTCATGGGGTGCATTATCGGCATTCTGACCGCCATTCTCGTCGTAAGCAAATCCTTTCTGGGACAGGGATAATTCATGCCACCGCACGAGCCATACGCCGCTGTGTACGGCAGCCCCGGTGCGCGCCCACGGGGCTTGGGATTACTGAAAAGCCTCTGGCCGATTGGTGTAATCCTCTTTGGTATGGGCTACCTCACACGCACAGCCCTGCCTTACCCGCACATTCCACAAGGAATATTGGCCCTACTCTTTTTCGCCGTCGCCGTTGGCATTGCTGCCACGATCAACAAAGCCCGCACCAAAATTGCAAACCACACCAAAGGGGCACGCGGGGAAGAATTGGCAGCGCGTACACTCGCTACGCTTCCGCAAGAATATACCGTCCTGCATGGCATTATGATGAAAGGGGGACTGCGCGATCTCGAAGGTGGAGCCGACATCGATCATGTGGTCGTGGGCCCAAATGCCGTATTCGCGATCGAAACCAAACATTGGCACGGAGATATCACCTGTGACGGCACCGAACTCCTCCAGGATGGTGTTTTGCCGGACCGCGACCCGATCGAACAAACCCAACATGCTGCGCGGCGCGTGCAAGCATTTCTCGCAACCCGCGGAATCAACATCCCGGTCACACCCCTTCTCCTTTTCTCCGCAGCAATGCCGCGCAACGTTCCAACGAAACGGGAAAATGTCATTGTTACGCACGTAGATTCCCTCAAAGACCGGCTGCTTGCTCACGAAGCACCCGCCTTTTCGAGGCAAATTCGCCAGATCATGATCGAGCAACTGGCCCGTCAAGTGGAGCCATAGCATATGAAACCGCACGCAATCTTACTAATAGGACCGACCGGATCCGGCAAAACACCACTCGGCAACATCGCCGAAACCCAAGGCCTACACAACCGTCCATGCGCACACTTCGACTTCGGCGCACAGCTGCGCGCCCATCAACACGCGCCCCCTGAAACCATGACTCCGGAATCGCTGACCATCATCCATACCGTACTCGAACAAGGGCGCCTGCTCGAACCCGACGAGGATTTTGTCGCCTGCGAAATTCTTCTGAACTGGCTCCACAACCGCTCGACCGAAACCATTGTTATCTTGAATGGACTCCCTCGCACCATCGCACAGGCGCGTGCAATTGCATCCATCCTGCATGTCAGCATGGTGATCGAGCTGGTTGCCGACGACAGCATCATCATGCAGCGAATCAGCACCAATAGCGGAGGGGATCGCAAGGGCAGGGAAGATGATGAGTACGACGCCATTAAAAAACGCCTCGATACATACCGACGCAAAACGCGCCCCCTTGTAAAGCACTATATGCGGAATCACATCCCCGTTCTCCAGGTTCTGGTTTCCATACAAACCGATCCGCGCGACGTATGGAGCAAAGTTCCGCCGCTTTTACAAAACCAGACGGATGCTCCCGTGTATATAACGCCAAGGGAAGCCGCAGCAATTCTGAAGCAGGGGGGCGTTGTCGCCGTACCCACGGAAACGGTTTATGGCCTCGCCGCCGATGCCTTCAACCTACCTGCCATCGAACGGATCTTCGCCATCAAAAAACGGCCGGGCAACGATCCGCTCATCGTGCATATCCATGACCTTTCACAAATCACCCCCCTCATTACGCAATGGCCGGAAGCTGCCCAAAAACTGGCCCGGCAATTCTGGCCGGGGCCGCTTACCATGGTGCTACCAAAGTCTGCTGCCGTTCCGGATATCGTCACAGCACAATTACCAACCGTCGCCATCCGTATGCCCGCACACCCCGTGATACGCAGCATCCTCGAACATTGCCAGTGCCCATTGGCCGCCCCCAGTGCCAACCAATTTGGTAACATCAGCCCGACTACCGCACAACATGTTGCCCATTCGCTCGGAAACGAACCCGATGGCATTGTGGATGGAGGCCCCTGCGAAGTCGGACTCGAATCCACCATCGTGGCATTTGGCGCGGAAGCAATATATATCTTGCGCCCCGGGGTCATCACGGCCGCACAGATTGCCACGGCCACGGGCCTTCCGGTCAAACCATACCAGCCCGCACATCAACAGGATATACCCGCCCCGGGAACCATGCCCCGGCACTATGCCCCCCAAACCCCCGTAGCAATCATCGGAACGCCAGATGCAAATGCATTGCAACAAGGCCGTATCGGTCATCTGCGTTTCGGCCCCAGACAACTGGCACACACCAGACATGACACGGAAATCAACCTTTCCGAATCCGGCGACTTGCAAGAAGCCGCCAAACGTCTCTACGATGCCCTGCGCTATCTCGACCAACTGAACCTCGACGCCATCCTTGTCGAACCGATACCGAATGAAGGCATTGGAACCGCCATCAACGACCGACTCCACCGCGCTTGCCACCGCACCTGAAGACACCCCCACACCTTTCTATCTTCTGCGGTTTCTACTCGCAACGCCCACCAGCCCGACCCTGCGTCAGCAGCAAGCCCCCGGCGCAGCGAATGACGCCGCCTCCACACGCCACTTCCACCTTGCCTCTCGCCACA
>JBLRXB010000037.1:0-13871 GCA_047920915.1 Kiritimatiellia bacterium | reverse complement strand
GCGGTATCCTGCGCACACTTCTGCTGAATCAAGCCATGCTCGTGGGGTATCACATGGGCGTTCCTGTTCCACGTCTTGCAAGGCAATATCGCTGTTGATGTTTGCTGGCTGACGGGGGGATTGACCGTTGGGTATATCATGTTCTGCTTCGCCTCGGCCCTGGGGGTCGCAGATGGTGCGGGAGTGTAACTTGTGGCGTAGCGATGGAAGATCGGTTGACGAAAGCGGGCGAACCAGCCTTTGCGCAGCTCCGGCGGCCACGCGAGAGCGGCGGACGATCCTGCTTCGCGCTTCGCTTGCTACGGCGGACAAGTTTGGTGCTTTGCTCCCTCAGAAGTCTTGCATCCACAAGAAGGCGAGTAGGGCAAGGAAGAACAGGGTGAGCATGACGGTGAGCTGGTTGAAGGTGAATTTGTTGGTGCGAACGGTTGTTAGTACGGTACCGATCCGTGTGACGATGAGATGGTAGGCGAGTACGGCAACGCCTAATGTGATGCCGAATCCGGTGAGTTTCTGGAGCGAGAATGCGCCTGCTGTTTTGAGGGTCGGGCCAAAGAGCCACTGCACGGCCGGTCCGCCGAAGAGTCCGCCCAGTAAGCACGCTAATCCAAATATCATGGATATGGAGGCAACCCATGGATCGCGTGGCAGGTCGACCTTGCCGGCGGGTTTGCCAAAGAGCACGACGGAGTATTTCACAAAACTGAGAGTGGTGCCGAGGTTGATGAGGAACATGGCCATGCCGCCCCAGTCACCTTGCAGGCCATCGGAAATGAAGTATTTAGAGATGCTTCCGTTAAAGAACGGTGCGCCCGTGATGCCCAGCATGCCGCAAAGGGTTCCGATGCCGATGGCGGGCATGGTGCGCATGACCCCCCGGATCTCGGCATAGGATCGGCGGTGATAGGATTCGATAATGGTTCCGGCGGTCAAGAAGAGCAGCCCTTTGAAAAGGGCATGATTCATGATGTGATAGAGTCCGCCATAGAAGGCGGTTTCAGTGCCGAGATGGAGTCCCATGACGATGAGCCCCATCTGGCTGACGGTGTGGTAGGCGAGGATGAGTTTGATGTCTTTCTGGCAAATGGCCAGCAGGAAGCCGACAACAGCGGTAATGAAGCCGAGCACGAGAAAAAATGCCGAGGCGTCGAGCTGGGGGGCAAAAACCGCGCTAACACGAATCAGCAGGTAGACGCCGGTTTTTACCTGCACGCCGGAAAGGACGGCCGAGACGATGGCGGGCGCGCTGGGGGCGCCATGTGCGCGCGGCAGCCAACTGAAGAGCGGGAACATGGCGGCCTTGAGGGCGATGGCCGTCATGATCATGGCGAAGGGCAGCATGACGGATTTGGGTGATTCGAGCAGGGCGATGCGTGCGTGCATCAGATCCAGGTCGAGAACGCCGGTTATGCGGTAGATCATCCCCAGGCCGAGCAGCATGAATGCCATGGCAATAAAATTCATCATGAGGTACAGCATGGCATCGTACACGGACTGTTTGTCCTGTTTGTACATGATCAGGATGGCGATGATAAGCATGCTTAATTCGATGAATACGTATATATTGAACAGATCACCGCTTAGAAAAATGCCCAGCATGGCCGATTCCAGTGTGCAAAAGAGAAACATGAAGGTTTTGTCGAGGTACGCGGCGCGGGTACTGAAAAGAAATGTGCCGGTAAAGAACAGGGTGGCGAGCAGCACGAGCGGTGCGGAGAGTGCGTCTGCCACGAGGCGAATGGCGATTGCTTGCGGCCATCCAGCGACGGCATGTGCGAGAGTGCCTTCCGTGCGAACCATAATAAATACGAGCATGGCTGTTGCGGTTGTGGCGAGGTTGGCAGATACGAGTAGGCGGTGATAAGCGCGCTGTGGCAGGAAGTAGCCCATGGCTGCGATCGTCACAGGCAGAAGGACTAAAAGTAAAAGAAGAAAGCTGCTGTCCATATTACTTTTCCAGTCGGCGGGTCAAAATACTCCAGTCGGCGGTACGATAGCGATAGGCGACCCGCATATACATTGCCAGGCACATAGCCACAACCGACACACCAATGACGATGGCTGTGATCATGAGGGCCTGCGGTACGGGGTCGGCCATTTGTTCCGGCGGAACGCCCAGAATGGGCGGGCGGGCCTGTGCGGGTTTGTTAGACAGCATAATGAAAATAATGGCTCCCATGTCCATGATCCCGACGGACATGATGGTCTTCATGATGTTGCGCTGGGTCATGGCACCGTATAAGCCCAGAAAAAACAGGGCCAGTGCGAGATTGGAGGCGTTAACGTATTCTACAAATGCCATATTTCTCCTGATCCTTTAAAGAATGCGAAGCGCAAGACGGCGACGCCGAGACCGAAGGTTACTTCGACGCCGATTAAGATATCCATCAATCGCAGGTAGGGAATCCGCAATGCCGGGTATTGTGTGATGAGGCCGGAGAATAGCAGCAGGGCAGGAAGAATAAGAATCAAGGACAGGAATACGCGCTCGATCAAATGCATCCTGTGGCTGTTGAAATCTTCGACGGGATACACAATGTATCGAGCGACAAAGAGCGTTGCGAGTATGCTGCCACCTTGGAAGCCACCTCCTGGTGTGGCGTATCCATTCCATATGATATAGAAGCCGAAAAGCAAGACGAAGGGGTATAGCAGGGATATGGATATCTGCAAGATCAGCGATTCGTTCGTTGCATCATTCATCTGTGGTCTCTCCTTTCCCGGCAATATCTTCAGCGCGCGGGAGGAATTGATGCATACCCACAATGGCCGTGAGCAGGATAAGCGCTTCGAAGATGGTATCGAACATGCGATAATTAAGCAGGATCGCGGCAACGGCATTGCGTGCTCCGGTCTCTTCGTGGAAGTGGTGGATCACATGATTCGTGATCATCGGTTCGGTGGTTTCAAAATAATTGGATTGGATCCACACGACGACAGCCAAGGCGCTGCATGTAAAGATGGCACTTAGGAGTGTTCTCATGAGGTTGGTGTCCTTTCATAGCGCTGGAACCGCAAGGCGGATTGTGCGCCGCGCATCTGGAGCATCATTTCAAATTCCATCATAATGTAGCTATCGTCATCGGTATAGGCCGTCATGCCATTATCATCCTCGAAAAGAACAAGGTCGTAGCTTTTGCTTTCGAGTGCTTCTTCGAGGGAATCGGGCACGAATACGATTTGAACTTCGAATTCACGGACCACAAAAAAGTTCCGGATTGCACGGATAGCCCGACTGTGTTCAACGTGTAACATATAGGCATCGTCCAGGCGATCGGCCTGACCGTGCCCGGCAATAGCGATCGTGTAGGTTCGGTTGCGTTTGAGAGCGGCAAGATACAACAGCGTGACCAGTCCGCTGCCAATAGCAGCTTCGGCTATTGCCAGCTCGGGGGCGCCATTGCGGAGATACAGCAAGGCGGCGAGAACCGATCCCGCGGCGAGGTATATGACCGCTTTCAGGAGGAGGCGGCTGTGAATTGCCATGAAGGAAAGCGCACCAATAAGGAGTAGTGTGGCTGCATCAATCATCGCGCAGAGCCTCCTCTTTCAAGTGGAGGTGATAGCCGCTTTTCCATGCGGATCGGGCGATGGCGTGGGAGCTGACGGCTACCGTTAGTAGTTCGAAAACGAGGATAAAGGCCAGTTTTGCTGTCCAGAGCGTGGCCCCGGCGAGAATCATGCAGCCCAGTGTGATAGCGGTAAAACCCATGGCCTCGACTTTGGATGTGATCACGATTCTGGCGTAAAAGCTCTTGAGGTGCAGCACGGCATAGACCCCGAAGAGAATCGCGGCCAATCCTAGAGAGATGCAAATGCCTCCCGCTGTGAGTTGAAGCCAGTACATGGAACTACAATGCTCCTTTGTTCTCGATAAATGTAGCTAGCAGTACGGTGATAAGAAAACCAAGCAGGGAAAACAGCATGGCGATGTCCAGGATGTAGGACTGTTCGAAAAGAAATGCCGTGAGCATAACGGCCAGTGTGATTTTGCTAGTTGTTAACCCTAATCCAAGTAGCCGGTCCCAGATGGTTGGTCCAATAAATATACGGATTACGCTTCCGGCGGCAGATAGGGCAATCAGGGCAATTGTGATGATGTAAATATTCATGCCGACTCCCGGTGCGCCGCGACCTTCGGCAGTAGAACGCGTTCGAATTTGCCTTTGATCATCTCGGCCGCCTTTTCGGGGTCGCGGGTGGGGGATTCGATCCAGAGCACCTTGAATGTCCCTTTTTGGTGGTCAACCGTTACGGTTCCGGGCGTTAGGGTAATGGCGTTGGCGATCATGACGCCGTGAAAGGGGTTTTCGATCTGCGTATCAATATCGACGATATTGACGTCTATTTTACCCGTAAGGGTGATGTAAATGGCATGGAAGCCCGATTCGAAAATGGCGACAATGAGCACGCCGATGTAGCGGATGAGGGTAAGCAAGTTGATATGAAAGAGAACCTGATACGGCGTATGCAGAAGCTGTTGATTTGTGATCCACAGTGCCAATGCGCTCAGTGCCAAGCCCAGACATATCGACACGGGCACAAAGGAATCATTCCAAACGCACCAAAAGACGGTACCGAGTGCCAGTACGGCCAGATAGGTGCTGACGTATGGTTTGGTGTTTGGTCTTTCTATGCGCGCGGCCGATTTCATGTTGATTGTGCCTCTATGATTCTTGTCTTTGTGATTTATCCATATCAATAGGGGTAGACCATATTCGACAAATTGCGCAATCGCAAGTTTGAAAGGTCGCGTTGTGCGAGGGTATGTTTAGCGTCGGCGGAGGTCGCGGGTTGCTTGCGCGACGGTGAAAATACGGCGCCCCATGATGGCACATCTTTCCGCTGCGAAGGCGTCTGTGTTTGCGGGGCGCTGTGCACTGACACCTTGATGTCCGCAATCGCTTTGGGCATCACCATCGCCCACGATAATCATACCTTGCACGAGCATCATATCATGCAGCGCACGCACCGTGGTTTCCTGCCCGCCGAACCGGGATGCCCCTACGGCAACGGCAGCTCCGATGGTGTTGAGGAGTGCTTTGGTTGCGCGTAATTTGCGGGTTTTGTCAAAAAAAGCCTTAAGGGGGGCTGAAACGGTTCCAAAATAGACAGGGCTGCCAAGAATGATGGCATCGGCATTTGTCAGGGTTTGATAGGCTGCTTCGAGGGGGGTGTCTGCGTAGCACTGTCCAGAGCATGGCGTGCTACAGACGCAGCAGAAGGGCGCGCCCGATTGCTCGACGATATCAGCGGCTTGTAGGATCTGTGTTTCTGTTTCGGCGGTGGGCATGGCGGACAGGATTTGCTGCAGCAGAAAGGCCGTGTTTCCAGTCGGGTCGGGGCTGCCATTGATCGCGATGATCTTCATTGTTTGCTCTTTTCTCTAACAAGGGTATGTATTTCAAATACGGTTTAGAATCTCTTGTCTAGGTTCCTGGTTGCAGGTAAGCTGCCTCCGTTTTGTTGGTATGGCAGATGGATATCCAGAGACACAGCATCAACGTAGACTGCCAGACGAATGCGGGAGAATCAACGCTCGATTAAAGAAGAATAATGACAACACTTCGTACATATGTGACCCGTGCTTTTCTTTCAACGTTTCTCCTGACTGTGATTGTGTTGACGTTTATTATCAGTATCGGCGGATTGTTCCGGATTACGGATTTGCTGGCGCGCGGGATTGCGGCGGGGCCGATTTTGCGGGTATTCTTCAGTGGACTTCCGAATGGCTTGATATATGCGGTTCCGGTGGGAACGCTGACAGCGGCTTTACTGGTGTTTGGGCGTCTGTCGGGTGACTGCGAAGTTACGGCCATGCGCGCCTGCGGCATCAGTATGATGCGTGTGGCTGCGTGGTTTTTTCCGTTTGCCCTGCTGGCCTCCCTGGTGTGTTTATATGCAAATAGCGAATTATTGCCCTTGCAGCATTACGAGCGTTGGCGCGCCACGAGTGAGTTGCGGGCAGATGCGGCCTTGAGCATCATAGAGGTTGGCCGAACGGTTACGTTGCGTGATGATCTGCGTCTTTTTGTGGGGGCGATTCGGGAAGATGGCGTGTTGGAAAATATACGCATCTTTGATCAGCGCGAGGGGGGGCGTTTGCGGGAGATCAAGGCCGAGCGTGGTGTGCTGGAGGACGATTCCGAAAGCGGTGCTGTTTATCTGGCGATGGATCGTGTAACGATAGATCCGTTTCAGTTTGATAGCCCGGGAGCCGCGTACAGTGAAAACTGGCGTGTTGCGCTGGCGCAAAGGTCGGGCCAGGTATATTGGCAGCGGGATAAAGATCGCAACTTTTTTGATTTATATGTATTGCCGCGATTGTTGGAGTTGGAGGCTGCTGGCCTTGAGCAGGCCGCCCGGTTGCGTGAGCAGGTGGAACATCTGCGGCAAGAGGCTGCTGCGGAGGCCCAGCTTATCCGTGAGCAGGCGCAGTTGGCCTACGATAGCGTAATGGATGAGGTGCAGCAGCTGCGAGATCGGGCGTCAGAGATCCAAGCACCCGATACAGCCGTTGCCTTGCGTAAACTAGTCGATGAGGCGACTGTCATGGCTGAGGCCGACTTGGTGCAAGCCGAGGAAGCGGCCGTAGAGAAGGAAAGTGCCCCCGGGCGGATTATTGGGGTCCTGAATCAGCAGATCCGCCATTTGGAAACCATGGCCTCGGCCGATTCGCCGGAACGGTTGCGTGCCCGCGCGATGGATATGCGGATTTTGTTGAATCAGCGTGTGTTAATCTCTTTTTCCCCCATGCTTTTCCTGTTTTTCGGGATTCCTATGGGAATCCGTCCGCACCGCCGTGAAACATCGATCGGAATTGCTTCCAGCCTGGTTGCCATATTTCTTTTTTATATTGTTTTGATGGTGTTTGGTGAGCTCAAGGGGTACCCGCAGTTTCGTCCTGATTTATTGGTCTGGCTGCCTGGGTTGATTTTGCTGTTTGCGGATGTGGTTTTGCTCAGGCGATTGCGATAGGTGCGCAAGAAGGATAGATCCAGTATGATAGCTTGCGGGAAACGGATACCGGATAGTGAGCACGCGGTCTCGGTATCTTTGCCGACGATGCGGGATGTGACGGGATACGAGGAGCAGGATCCTGCTGTATTGCGGGCCATCTGTTCCGGGTATCCACGATTTGTGTGTCATTGGATGGTTAAGCAGGTTCAGGATATGCTGGGTCCCGGGGTGGTGGCTCTGCACGATCGTACCGCTGTTGATCTGTTTCGTAGCCAGCTGCGCGTCGATGTCGAGGTCCTTGAGGATCTTCCGTTTGGTGCGGTACGCTTGTCGGAGGAGCAGCAGCAGTGCCTTGGGGAACCTGTACGGCGTTTTTTGCAGCATACCGGGTTGCAGTTGTCGTCGCGAGCTGCCGAGGATTTCTTGATTGCGCGGGGCGTTCGAGGCTGCGATGAGAGAGACCATGTTAACCCCATCGCGGATGCGGAGGGAGGCATCAAGCGGGTTTTGTCGGATGCCTACGGAACATGCGTTGAGCAGATCGATTTGTTTTCATCCGGCATGGCTGCCGTTTATGCCGTACATCGTGCCATCCACCGGAAACAGCGGCAATCGGGGCGCAAAATCTGGCTTCAGGTGGGCTGGTTGTATCTTGATACGAGTGCCTTGCTGGAAAGATTTATCGGAGAAACAGTTGTTTTTGGTGTGCATGCACTGGATGAAGTGGAGGCATATCTGGCGCGGAATCATGGCAAGGTGGCAGGTGTAACCACGGAGATCATGACCAATCCATTGTTGCAGACCACTGACATTGTGCGGCTGTCGCGTTTATGCCGGCAGTATGCGATCCCCTTGATCATTGATACATCAATGCCGACGCCCATCAATGTCGATGTTCTGGCGTTAGCGGATGTCGTGGTTGAGAGCTTGACGAAATTTGCCAGCGGGCATGCCGATGTGATGGCCGGTGCGGCGGTCTACCGGCCCGATTCGGAATGGGCGTCTGCCATCCGTTCGGATGTGTGTGCGAGCCCGCCCTATGTGCGGGACGCCTGGGTATTGGCTGCCCATATCCGTGGATACAGGGAACGCATGCAGCAGATCAATGCCCGCACCCGGATTCTGGGCGATTATTTCAGGGGGCATCCCTGTGTGCAGCGGGTATATGATGCGGGACAGGGTTGCTCCAGAGAGAGTTATGATCGTATTCGGCGCGCGGATGGGGGATATGGCGGTGTGCTTTCGGTTGTTTTCAAGGTTCCACTGGAACAGATCTATGATACTGTGCGGCTTTGCAAAGGTCCGAGTTTCGGGACAGTGTTCACGTTGTGCATGCCGTATGTGTATCTGGCGCACTATGATTTGGTGTCGACGGCGGCAGGCCGCCGGACACTGCATGCCCATGGCGTCGACCCCGAACTATTAAGAATATCAGTGGGATTGGAACCGGTTGAAGATATTATAGCCGCATTTGAGGTGGTGATGCCGCGCGCGTGGTAGTTGTATGTATAGCGCTTGTCCTGACCTTGTTTGGAATGGGCACAGAAAAGAAGGAGATGAAGTATGGGGCAGAAACTGTTTTTGGGGTTTGATTCCAGCACCCAGGGGTTGAAGTGTACGATTGTAGACGACCAGCTTGCGATTGTTTATGAGCGGGCTTTGAATTTTGACCGGGATTTGCCGCAGTTCAAAACCCAGGGTGGGGTGCATGTGGGGCCCGACGGGCTTACGGTCACCAGTCCGGCCCTGATGTGGGTTGCGGCGCTTGATCTGCTGCTGGCGCAAATGAAAGCTGATGGGGCACCACTGGGTAGCGTATGTGCGATTTCCGGTTCGGGGCAGCAGCACGGTAGCGTATGGCTGAAGCAAGGGGCTGATACGTGCATGGCGGGCTTGGATTCGGATCAAGCCCTTTCCGCGCAACTTGCAGATATTTTTACGATCATCGATTCGCCGATCTGGATGGATTCCAGCACAGGGCGGCAATGTGCTGAGCGCGAAGCGGCGTTGGGGGGGGCACAGGCTACCGCCACGCTTACGGGATCGCGGGCTTATGAGCGGTTTACCGGGAACCAGATCGCCAAGATTTACCAGCAAGATCCGGAAGCTTATGTGGCGACCGAACGCATTTGTCTGGTGAGTTCGTTTATGGCTTCTTTGTTGATGGGTGGCTATGCCCCGATCGATGCGAGCGATGGTTCGGGGATGAATTTGATGGATATCCGAACGCATGAATGGGCTCCCGCGGCAATGGCCTGCACGGCTCCTGGTCTGGCAGCCAAGCTTGGCTCGATTGTGCCTTCGCATGCCGATATCGGAATGTTGCATCCGTATTTTGTCTCGCGTTACGGATTCGCGCCGCGTGTTCGCTTGATTGCATGGTCAGGCGATAATCCCAATAGTCTGGCTGGCCTGCGTTTACAGGAGCCTGGTGATATTGCGATCAGTATGGGCACGAGCTACACGGTATTCGGTTTTTTGCGCGAGGCGCAGCCGTCCGCAACGGAAGGGCATGTGTTTGTGAATCCCGTTGATCCCGACGCATTCATGGCGATGGTTTGTTATAAGAATGGTGCCTTGGTGCGCGATCGGATTCGTGATATTGCTGCAGATGGTTCCTGGCACCGCTTTAGCGAGCAGATTGCGGCATCTCCGGTCGGTAATAATGGTCAGATCGGTATCTATTTGTATGATCCCGAGATTACGCCACCTTTGCACAAGACGGGGATCTATCGTTTTAATGCGCAAGGGGAGACGGTTGCGGCTTTTGATCCGGCTGCGGATTGCAGGGCGGTGACAGAGGGGCAGTGTTTGTCGATGCGTTTGCATGGGCAGAATATTGGTTTTGCGCCGAAGCGGATTCTGGCGACCGGCGGTGCCTCCGTGGACCAGGAAATGCTGCGGATTTTGAGTAATGTATTTGGTGTGCCGGTATATGTTGCAGAGAAGTCCGATTCGGCTTCGCTAGGAGCTGCGTATCGTGCCTTGCATGGTTGGCGGTGTGTTTTAGAGGGGCGTTATCTTCCGTTTGGGGATGCCCTCGGGGGCGATCCGCCACTGGTCTGTGCCATGCAGCCGGATGCGGAGGCAAACAAGGTGTATACGGAAATGCTCAAGCGCTATGAAGTGATGGAGCAGAAATTACTGGCGGCGGAGGCGTAATTCCTATGGAACTGATTGATTACAATGGTTGGGAGAATAGTGTTCGTCTCAGCAATGGTCGGATTGAAGTGGTTGTTACGACGGAGGTCGGGCCGCGCGTGGTGCGGTGTGGTTTTTGCGACGGTGCCAATCTGTTTGCTTCCATGCAGGCGGAGCAGGGTGGGCGCGGTGAACCGAGCTTCTGTTTGCGTGGCGGGCATCGGTTCTGGATTGCGCCAGAGGACATGACGTTGACCTATGAGCCGGATAATGCGCCAGTGGCATATGCGCCCATTGCTGGCGGTGTGCACTTGCGGCAGGATGTGGGGCCTATATCCGGTTGCCAAAAGGAAATGATTATCACGATGGATGAGGATCAGGACCGCATCCGAATTGTGCATCGTCTGACAAATTGTGGCGATGCATCGCGCCAATTGGCGCCTTGGGCTCTTTCGGTCATGGCGCCCGGTGGTGTTGCGGTTATTCCTTTGCCTGCAAAAGTTCCACATACGGAAGCTTGGTTGCATAATCAACTTTGGACCGTCTGGCCGTATACCGATTTTTCGGATGGGCGCTGGACGCTTGGCAAGCGCTTTATCCTGTTTCGCCAAGACGCAAATTTGGGGCCAGCCAAAATGGGAATGGTTCAACAGGAGGGGTGGGCTGCATATCAATTAGGTCATGATTTGTTTGTCAAACATTTCGGTTTTGATGCGCGTGCGTCTTATCCTGATGGTGGTGTCAACTTCGAGACCTTCAGTAATCAGGAATTTCTTGAGCTTGAGTCCTTGGGTGGGTTGGTTGATCTGGCACCGGGTGCTTCCGTGACACACGAGGAGCAATGGGTGCTGTATAACAATACACAGCCGGTTGTGGATGAGGCGACTGCCGCCTTGTTGCCTCCGGCCATATCTTGACAACGCAAAGTAGGTATTGATGAATTCTCTCTGTAAATACACATGTTGTTTCTGGGGCCTGTTGGTAGGTATTGTTTCGTACGCTGACACCACGGGTTTGCCAATGGTGTTGGAAGAGCTGGAGCGCATGGAGCAGGATTATGGCCGCCTGGCAGAGCGGCGCATTGCCGAGCGCGAAGCACTGGAGGCACGGATATTGGAACTGGAAAAGAAATTTACGGATGAGTTTGTTGGTAAAGTGTTGGAGGAGGCCTTGCAGGCGGAGCGCGAACGCGGGGCCCTGCGCGAAGAAGCACTGCGCGAGCAAATGCATGCGGAGAGGCGGGCTTTGGCCGGATCACTGCACCAGACGCAAGCAGAACTGCAGGCGGCGATGGAGCGACGGGACGAACTAACGCAGGAGAGGGACCGGCAGCGCGAAGCGTATGAGGCCAGCACGGCCGCACTAGAGGCAGAGCTGGAAGACGTCAAGAAAAACATGGGACAAGATCTAGCCCGACTTGAAGAGGAGCTTGCGAAAGCCCAGGGTGCGGCGGATGCCTTACAGATTGCTTTAGATGCGGAGCGAGAGAAGTACGCTGCATTATTGCGTACAGCTCGTGAACAAATTACAGAGCTCAACCGTAAGATTGAAAACGTATACCTGCGAATCCGTGCGGATCTTGAAGCGTCTGCAGAGTGACCCGAGTGAGCTGACTATTCTTGCCGGGCGATAGATACCCCGTGATCGCGCTGCTGGTGTATCTGGTGACGCTCCTAGTGGCGCGTCTGAAATCAGAAATCCGGAGCCTGTTGTTTTACGAGGGCTTTGGTGGATAGCATACCGCAGGCGGCGAAGATGTCTTGTCCGCGCGAGGCGCGCACGGTTGTGCGGATGCCTTTTTTCATCAGCCCTTCGCGGAAGGCTGTTATGGTGTCCTCTGTCGAACATTGCAAGGGCGTATCGGGGATGGGGTGAAAGCGGATCAGATTCATGCGACAGCGCAGACCATTCAGGAGTCGTGCCAGCTCATTAATGTGGTGCGGTGTGTCGTTGATGCCGCGAAAGAGAATGTATTCGAACGAGATGCGGCGTTGGCGACCGAAGTCAAAGCCGCGCAACAGATCAAGGACTTCAGATGCGGGATAGACATTTTCCACGGGCATCAGTTTCAAGCGTTCCTCGTGGAAAGGTGTATGCAGGCTCACGGCTAGATGGCACTGCGAATGCTCGATGAAGTGGCGCATGGCGGGCACGATGCCGATGGTTGAGACCGTGATGCGCCGTGGACTCATGGCGTAGCCCCAATCGGCGGTGAGGATTTCGAGACTCTTCATGACATTGTCCAGGTTATCGAACGGTTCGCCCATGCCCATGTAAACAATATTCGTCAGTTTTTCGCGTTCGGGCAGACTGCGGATCTGGTTGATGATTTGTCCGGCGGTGAGCTGGGCCTGGAAGCCTTGTTTGCCCGTCATGCAAAAGAGGCACCCCATCTTGCAGCCGACTTGCGATGAGACACACAGGGTAGCGCGCAGGCGGTCGGGAATGTAAGCCGATTCGATGTAGCGGTTGCAGCCGGCCGGGAACAGGTACTTCTTTGTTCCGTCTTTGGAGGCTTGTTCGCTGGTGGGGGCGGTTATGCCGAGTTCGAATGCTTCCGCCAGCTTCTGGCGTGCAGCTTTTGACAGGTTGGTCATACCATCGATCGAATCGACGTGTTTCTTGTAGAGCCAATCCGCGATCTGCTTGGCGGCAAAAGCCGGCAGCCCGAGATCACGGACGATCTCTTGCAGTTCTGTTAACGTTTTCCCGAATAGGGCATCCATAGTCTATTCCTCGTGTGTTGCAGGATAGAGGCCGGGTATGATTTCGACAAGTAGAATCCCGCCTTGCGCAAAAGACCGGGTACGGGTCGCAGCAGTTGGATCATGGAGCGTTGTTAACCACAAAGAGCGCAAAGAACACAAAGAGGATCGGTGCAACAAATCGCAGATGCGCCCCCATCTAGCTGTAACTTCAGCGCTACACGCGGAAAAGTATGTGCGTGCATATGTGAGTATGTGGGACAAATACGAACAGCGTTCCCTCGCACACACTCACGTAACCACAAACACACGCACAATCTCCCGCGTTTCACGCTTGTATCATCGCTGATGCTGTTCCTGATGTTTGTGTTGGGTTGGTACGTGGTTGTGCTCCTGTTTTATCGGTGAGCTTGCAAGCATGGGGGAGATAGGCCAGCAAGGATGAGACCTGTTTACCACAATGATTAGGCTGGCCGTTCTCGAACGTCTAATTGGCAGCTTTGATCTGATCCCAGATGGCGGTGTAGAGGGCGATGTTCTCGCCGAGGTCGATCATGACCTCCGCTTCGTCCATCAGTTCTTCGGGAAGGAACACAGCCGGATTTTCGCGTAATTCTTCGTTGACGAGTTCGTAGGCGGCTTTGTTCGGGCAGAGATAGGCAACCCATTCCATGTTCTGGGCAGCAATTTCCGGGCGGTGCAGGAAATTGATGAAAGCATGTGCCAGTTCAGGGCTGCGTGCGTCGCGCGGAATGCACATATCGTCGCGGGCAATGCTGAAGCCTTCGGCCGGCAGGAAGAAAACGATGTTTTCGTTGTCTTCCGCTACTTGAATAATATCACCGCTGTACCCGTGCACGACGAAGAATTCGCCCGCCGCCAGTCCGGTCTTGTATTGCTCGTTCTCGAATTTGGCGAGATTGCGTTTCCAGCCGATCACGACATCGCGTGCTTTCCCGAGTTCGGTTTCATCGATGCTGTTGATGCTATAGCCCAGATACATGAGAGCGGCCCCGATGGTCTCGCGCATATCGTTGAGCATCGTCATGCGCCCAGCGAACCGCG
>JBLRXB010000036.1:9945-14490 GCA_047920915.1 Kiritimatiellia bacterium | reverse complement strand
GGTTTCCGGTTGAGAAATAGGCGTTGTCCTGATGCCAGGGTTTTTCGACACCTCCGGGTGGCTTGAGCAGGGCCATCGACTGAAAAAGTGCCGGCTCGTCGCCGAGCAGGATTCGCAAGATCGGCTGCGTCCGGGGATGCGAAAAAACGATTTTCTCGAAGATGGGTGCGGCCTGTTCCAGGTTAAAGAATTTGCGGATATGCAAGCTGATCTCATCGATCCGGGTTGGATCGGGTAGATATCCGGGCTCCATCGAGAAGAACACGCTCTTGTCCTTCGCCCGGAAGACAGCGCCAGCTTGGTTGGTTGCTGTGTTTCTTGGTGGGACGTAATCGCAGATGGCATCGTTAAAGGCATAGCGCTTCACGATCTCTTCCAGCGCAGCTTTGGCTTCCGTGATTTCCTCCGGTGTAAATACACCTTCCAGCGCAAGAAAGCCCTGCTCACGATAGGTTTGGATTTGTTGGTCGGTAATGCTTTGCATGATATGTCCTCAATATGTTTTAAGATGGTTCTTATTTAGCCATAAAAAGCATTAAATATAAATGGATTGAATGCGCGTATATTTGTATTATCTGTCCATGCATAGGGATGGTACAGAGTTAGATCCGCATTATCGGTTGGCGGTTGGTGTCCAGGCGGGGCTGGTAACGTGTGAGCGCGATTGGAGCTGGGCGCCTGCGCCACTGCCGGATTATGATTTATGGATAGTGCTCGGAGGTGAGGGGCAGTTAACGCTGAATGGCAAAACCGTATCCCTGCTGTCCGGCGTTTCGTTTGTGTTCGCGCCGGGGAGTCGCGTGCGGGCGGGACACGACCCAGTCAATCGTTTGCGCGTATTGTATTGTCACTTCCGGGTCTTGGATGAGGTCGGCACGTTGGTACGTGATGCAGGGCGGTGTTGGCCGGAGAATCCTGTGAGGTTTCATGATCTGCGGCGGGTAGAGATACTTGGCGGTATTTTGCTGGAAGGACTTGGCAGAGGGGCTGCCATCGGTGAGCGTGCGAGAGCGCTGGCATTGCGTCAGCTTTTACTGCAGCGGATGTTGGATGCGCGGACAGTGCGGCCTGTTCCGATGGATGCCCGTATTGCACGTGTTCTGGATGCGATTCACAAGGCACCTGAACACCCGTGGGATTTGGCTCGGATGGCGAAGGTGGCGCATCTTTCGGTTTCGCAGTTCCGTCGTTTGTTTCATGCTGCAACCGGTGTTACGCCGAATGCGTACCTTGTGCGCGAGCGTGTAAGCCGGGCGCAAAAACTGCTGATCGAGTCTGATTTGACGCTGACGACCATTGCCGATACGCTGGGGTACCGCGACATCTATTATTTCAATCGGCAATTCCGTCGCGCGACGGGAATGCCACCGGCGGCATACCGGCGCATGCATCGTCATGTCAGGGTCGCGGGCTAGAACGGGAGGGAATACAATGAAGCGAGTGGGGATGGTGGTACGGTTGAAGCCGGAATGTGTGGAGGAATATCGGCGGTTGCATGCAGCCTCGAGTCCCGGGGTGCGTGATTTGCTGACGAAGTATCATTTGCATAACTTCAGTATCTTCTTGCATCAGATCGGGGAAGATTGGTTCGAGTTCGGGTACTATGAATACACTGGGAATGATTTTAAGGCCGATATGGCTGCCCTGGCCGCCGAGCCGCGCAATCAGGCCTGGCTTGAGGTGTGTGACCCGATGCAGCTTCCGTTGGAGGGGGCGCAGGTCTGGACCGAGATGGAGTGCGTGTACCATAACGGGTAGCGGGTTGCGGCCCGTTGCTCGGGGGAATCAATGCGATTCGTTTTGCGGGCGGCCAGCGGGGAAGTATTGATCGAGGACTTTCCGGATGGTGTCGCGCACGAGTTGGGCCTGTGTTTCATCGTATGATTCCCAACGGGCGGCATGGTTGCGTTCCGTGGTAAAACCCTCTGTGCTGGGTTGCTTGCCCCACCAGTTCTGCGCATATGCACGGAAGGCGGCAAGATCCTGCGGGATCAAGCTCTGGTAGTGAAGAAGTGTATCGTAGATCTGCACAGATGGTTTGAGATTCGCAGCCTTAAAGGCGTCGTCGGATTTTTCCGGATTAACAATCGGTACGCCCCAGAAATGGATGAGTGGACGTAAGTCCACCCCGGCGGCCTCCGAGAAACGCAGCGTATAGATATCACCGTCTTCATCGGCCGAATTTTGCGGCCAGGGTTTGCCGTCCATATAATCCGCATGCGCTCGCCGGAATAAGTTGCTGATAATCTCCCATCCGAAAAGGCGGGCGACGTCGACATATTTTGCATGTCCCTTGAGCTGGTATGCCCGTTCGAACGGGAGCATGTGGCCGTCGCCGATGAAGTTGTCGCTCATCATCCATTCGATGGCCGTGTTGTCGAGCGTCTTGAATGGATCGTTGTCAGCATGGCGGGATGAGCTGAGCGCCTGGTCGAGATTCATCCCGAAGGCCTGGTGCATGACGGCGACATGGGGCAGATTGACGGCTGCTTCGCGATCGCCTGCATATTTCGGAAATAGAAAAGCGTGGCCCAGCTCGTGAAATTCGTAGTTATGGGCATATTGTGGTCCGCGCACCAGATGGTGTCGGCGGAGGCCATCGGTTTCCTCAGTGGGATCGAAGCCGCGGTTACCTGAGGGGTAGCCCGGATGAAAAGCGCGTCCGCGCAGCTGCAGATCGACTTGATTGTAGAGAATTTCCCTCCCGAATGCGCGCGGTCGTCCCATCAGGTCGCTGCATACATCGAGTGCCTTGTCCCAGTTTTCCATAAGGGTGTCGGGTTCTTCCAAAGCCGAGACCCACGTTGTCGGTACCTGCATCATGTAGCGTTCCGACTGGAAATCGGCCCAAGGGGCGGGGTGGTGGCGTTCGGTGTTTTGCCACTCTTCACGGGTTGTCCGATGGAACGGCTTCCAGGAAAAATAGGGCGAGCGTACGGCGTTTCGAACGGAGACCTCGATGATTCCGGCATCGGATTTATAGGGAACCTCGATATAGATGCCACCGCCGAGAGGGTTGCCGACTATCATTTCGGTTTGGGTGATCTCATACACAGCACTGACCCGGTACAGCCGCAAGACGCGGGGCTTGTTCTGGTGATCCCAGGAGTGGGCGCCGACGCGGATCTGGTAGCCTTTGTTAACCAGAGATTCCGGGACGATGACCGTTGCAAATGTTCCTGGCGCGAGATAGGTGCCAGTGGGTTTGCGGGCTGGTCGTTCCATGTGCATGACGGGTGCTCCCCACGTTTCGGGATAGCTGGCATTGATGAGAACGGTGTGAACGGTTTCCGGCTCTGGTGCTGCGTTTACGCGGCCGGGAAAATGGTCGGCAGAGCCAAACCGAAATCCTTCCAGCAGTGTCTGGTGATGCAGGATACCGCTGTTGTTATACAGTTCATCAAAGAGGTGTTGCATGACCCAGAAGACGGCCCATTTCGTGGCGTCCTCCGGTGTTTTCTCCCGCTGGTGTAAAGGAGGATGATTCAGCCAGAGTGGACCGTGGATGTGATCAAAAGCCGCCACAATATCCTGCGCGGTACGAATGGCCGCAGGTTGGGTGCTCAGCATACCCTTGTGCGTGGTGATGGTGACTGTCAGGTCGTCAACGGCTTCATTGTCGAGCACGTCATCGCCGCGTATGTGTTGCTGTAGTGCGCGCAAGGCATCTGCAAGTGCTGTGCTGTCGGCTTGCTCGGGTGTCACAACCTGGGTGTGTGTTTCGGTCGCGCTATTGGTCTGCGCTGCAGTAGCGAACAGAGGGAAAGCGTGCTGCATACACAACAAGAAAAATGTCATGATGATTCTGGCGGGCAAGGGGGAGGGTGGGGTGCGTTTCATAATATCCTTACTTTTGCTTTGATGAATGCGACTATCCTGCAAACATTCAGGATCAAAGTCAATCCACCGTGCACAGAGTTCCCTTATTCAGGCAGCAATTCTCATTATGGGTGCTGCCGTCTAAAGGCGGAAATACAAACGGCTCACAATCAGGCGAAAGCGTGTTTTCGTATCCGCTTTAGCCGGCAGCATCGCAAGTTGGCGCTCATAATGAGAATGGCAGCCATTCTCGGTAAAGGCTCGATCGGTATCGGGTTTCTGGCGGCGATTTTTGTGATATATGCACTTTTGGCCATACCATTCGGGAGTTACTTGCAGGGATTGATTGTGCTGAGAGCGGTGCCATTTGGTTTCACGGGCGCTATTCTTGGGCATATGCTCATGGGGTACAACTTGAGTTTTGTGAGTATAATGGGAATCGTGGCCCTTTCGGGTGTGGTCGTGAACGATAATCTGATTTTGGTGGACACGATCAACCGGTTGCGGCGCGAAGGGATATCGTTGGCAGAAGCGGTTGCAGAGGGTCCCATCCGGCGTTTCCGGCCGGTCTTGCTCACATCCGCCACGACATTTTTCGGACTCGCTCCGATGATTTTCGAGAAATCCGTTCAAGCTCGTTTTATGATCCCGATGGCGCTCTCGCTCGGTTTTGGTATTGTCTATGCGACGCTGATCGCGCTGCTACTAACTCCATCGCTCTACTTT
>JBLRXB010000036.1:0-9935 GCA_047920915.1 Kiritimatiellia bacterium | reverse complement strand
TATCGCCGAGTCTGCCAAGGCTCGGCCAAAACGGGCTTGAACGACCTTTTTTCGTGCTTGCAACGGATTGACAGCGCTGCATGCGTAGATTATTGCGACCATAACCAGTAATAATGGACTTTATTGCGGTCAAACATTTGAGGTCAACACGTCAGGTGCGTGCGCGTTTGCAACGTGAGGGCGAATTAGTGCTGGGGTTTGGCAAGCACATCAAAGGCCTTTTTTATCGGGGATTTTCTATGCCAAGGCGGTTTTACGTCGGTATTTGCGGCGGACGAGAAAGGCGGCTGATCCTGTGATGAATAGTAGCCATGTCGAGGGTTCCGGTACCACGGTGATCATGATGTCATCATACTCCCCATCGGTAAGAATGATGGCTTGGATCGGCCCAATTGTGCCCATGTCCATTTCGGTCGTGAACCACTGGGTAGGCACCAACCCCGGATAGACGATGTTTTGCTGCCATTCTGACCAATAAACGTAATATCGCCTTGCCCCTCAGGATGCGAGACACTGGCATGACTGACATACTGCCCAGGTTCAAGAAGAAACGTGATATAATTGATCGTTGTTGAACCAACATACAGCCACCAATTCCCTGAATCATAACCACCAATATCCCAACTCAAATGCTCTGTGCCACGCTCCGGATGCGGTTCAAATGAATGAACAAACAAAGGGTGAAAAGCCGGATTGCCATCAGTATCCGAAAACGTCTCCCACAGAACATAGGGCGTGGCACGGGCAAATGGAACAAGAACAACACAAGTTACAAGCATGGCAGCTATAGCACCAGTCCATGTTCTTTTCATGACACCTCCTGTCTGCATTTTATCAACTACACCTTTGGAACTCAAAAGATTTTAAAATGCCCAGACTGGCTCCGAGTGGACGGCGGGGGATGGAGGTGGAGAGGATTGCCAGATTTCCACATCATCAATGTTCCAACCGCGCTCTGTCGGTATGTTTGAGCCAGTCGGGCCCATTACCCAGCGCAGATAGACGGTCGGTTGACCATCGGCAATTTGGTAATGTTCGTCAACGACACCTTTCGCAGAAAGCTTGGCGAGGAAGTCGGCGGGAAACGTACTGCTCAGATCGTCAAACACGACCTTCCCGACATCAACAAACTGCTTGCTTCTGCCTGTGTGATCGGGGGTCAGGATAGGAATAATACTGCTGGCCTGCTGGTCATACAATGTTAGCAATGCCTCAATACTCATAAAGGCGTTAGGGCTCTCGCTGGTGACAGAGGATATCTCCCCCACCACCTGCTCTACGGTGCATATGATCCCCATAAAGGAGATAATGCAGGCAATTCGCATTACGCGAAAACACCTGTTCATGCCTCCCCCCCTTGGCCTTGTATTCCAACACGTATTCTGTACTGTTTCTCGATTTGATGCTCACATGCGTGTTATTATCAGGATTGCAGCGAACAAAAAATATGCATAGGACTTACGCTCCCCTCAATGCCTGCAAAGGATTTTGTGAAATAGTAGCGCTTCTTTTGCATAAGCATCAACAATAATGTGAAATCATTGACCTCTGCTCTTATGCGTACACAAGATCGCGAACATGTGCGATTTCACGATGCCCGACCGGTCGCACCTGATCGGCACGCAAGGTTACAACTGCAATCGTCTCGCCGTCCAGAGCCGTGAACTCTACCTCAGTATCCGGCCCCGCCGCGATGAATGAGCACAACCGTGCCCACGTCGCCTTCGGTCAGACCTTGTTCGGGAAGATCTTCTCGCAGTACAACATCATCCATTTCCCTGATCATCTAGTCTCCTTTCGCAGGCAGTTGACGATCTTGGCGGGTGAAACAATCGCTCTTTCTGCATCAGGAAGTTTCATTTGGCCTCTGCTTTCGCTTGGTTCAGGGCAAGCAGGCGTTCGAGGATGGCTTCGTCGGAGAGATCGGCGGGCCAGCCGTAGGCGGCGGCGACGGCTGCGTCGAGCCGGGCGTGGCAGTCGGCCAGCCAGGTTGGGCGGGCATTGTAGAGCTTGGTCAGGGTGCGGGATTTGCGCTCGGTCGGGCTGATGTCGTCAGGATTGAGCCAGCGGTCACGTTTTGTGACAAGATCGCGAGCGGCCTCGGCGATGGGCAGAAGCTCTGGGGGCGCAGGCGTCTCGCCTGCTATATGTGCGGGCGGGACGCCCGCGCCCCCAGCCTTGGCAACCCCTTTTTCGAAGCAAAAACTTTCACCGGTCGGGTCGGCGGTCACGGGGTCGGGGTGGTCGAAGACGCGGCAAAGATCAATGAAATGGGTCTGGGCAGCCGACCTTTCCTTCCATTCCACCGAGCGCCATTTGGCTATGAATTCCTGAATTGTCATATGCGGAAAAGCTAGCACTTCCTGCAATGCGTAAACAAGCAGGAATACACCCGGTACTTGTCGGGCCTGTATATGGTCTTTATTATCTATTCATAATCTATTCGTTATAAATCGTAAATGCTTGATATGTATTTAGATAAAATGTATTTATTCTATTCATGAATGAGTATGTTTCGGATATAGAACGGGAGTTCCTGCGGCTGGGCATTTGCACTGCGGCGGATTTGGCTGGGGCATTGGGCATTAGCCAGCCGACGTTATCGCGCGCCTTGGCGGCTTTTCCTCCGGGACGTCTGCATCGGATTGGTCGCGGGCGCAGCACGCGCTATGCCTTGCACCAACGATTCGAGGGGCTGGGCGATCATTGGCCTCTTTACCAGATTGATGAGAAGGGGGAGGCGAGTCAGGTCGCAGTGTTACATGCTCTTCAGAGGGGGGCGTGGCATGTTGAGCAGGCGCATCCGTGGCAAACATTGAGAGGATCGTTATTCCCAGATGGCGTTTATCCGGGGTGGCCATGGTTTCTCGATGATTTGCGTCCGCAGGGATTTCTGGGTCGGCTTTTTGCTCGTCGATTTTCTGTTGCATACCGCGTACCGGATGATGCGCGGCTGTGGACACCCGAGCATATCCTTTCCGCTTTGGTACGCAAAGGGGATGATCTTCCCGGTGCATTTGTCGTTGGCGACGATATGTTACGTATTGCACGGCAACAGCGGGAACGTTGCATTTCCCGTGAAGAGCGGACGGAAGCGTATGCGCGCTTGGCCGCGAAAGTGCTGGAAGGGAATTGGCCGGGTTCATCGGCTGCGGGAGAGCAGCCCAAATTTATTGCTACTGTTGAAGGGCATAGCGGGGAGGTTTGTCCTGTTATCGTTAAATTCAGCGGGGACGTGAATGATCCTGGCCAAGCCCGAAGGGCAGATTTACTGATTGCCGAGCATTGGGCTAATGAGAGTTTGCGCGCGGCTGGCATTCCTGCAGCAAAAACTGAGATACTGTTTCACCAGAATCGGAGCTATCTAGAGTCGGTTCGATTTGACCGGACATCCGTGAGCGGAAGGCGGCATGTCGTGTCGCTATTGGTGTTTGATGCAGCCTACTATGGTGATTTGTCGAGTCCATGGTATCAAGCTGCCCGTCGCTTGGAGCGGGACGGGTTTCTAGGTGCGGAGTCTGCTGAGCGCATGCGCATAATCTGGTGGTTCGGGCAGTGCATCGGGAATACGGATATGCACTACGGGAATCTCAGCCTGTATTTAGAACCGGATTGGCCTTTGTCGCTTGCACCGGTATATGACATGTCCCCGATGGCGCTTCACCCGCGTAGCGATGGCTCGTTGCCGGATGGTTTGCCGGAAATCGTATTACCACCACCGGAGGAAGTGAGCGCGTACGAAAAGGCGCGATCAATTGCTGAAGACTATCGCGCGCGGGTTTTATCGGATTCGCGTGTCAGTTCGTCATTCAAAGCGATCGTGAACGGATTCGGTGGCACCACGGGCGTCGGCGAGAGGCGGAGAATGCTTTAGCGATGGCTTGGTTGTTGTCTGGTGGTTCGTCTTGAAGCATTTGCCAAAGCCAGAAGAATCTGATTCAATCGTACCCGGTCTGCGTAATCTTTTAGGACGAGTGAGGTGTTTCATGAAAGAAGTTGGGATGTTGAATGGGGCGATTGATTCGGCTTTGACGCGGCAGGGGCATATGGATCAGATGATGGTGGTAGACGCGGGGTTCCCGTGTCCGGATCATGTTGAACTGATCGATATTGCCTTGTCTGAAGGTGTTCCGAGTGTGCTGGATGTACTGGCCGAACTTAACAAGTATCATTCGGTCGAGAAGATCGTGATGGCCGAAGATACGCGTGCGCATAATCCGACGCATTTCGAGAAAGTATCCAAGGCGTTTGGTGATGGTGTTGAAGTAGAAGTCATTCCGCATACGGAACTGAAAGAGCGCAGTCATGATGTGAAAACGATTATCCGGACAGGTGATTTCACGGCCTGGGGGAACGTATTGGTGGTTTCGGGGGCCGGCAAGCGCTGGGTGCTGGAAAAATAGGGGCAGTCATGCATGCTGAAGCGGTTGTGTTTGGCTTGTTTTTCCTTGTCTCGTTTGTCTGTATGCTGCATTTGTGGCTGCGGCGCGATACCGCTCCTGGCGTGAAGTTGTTGTGGACATTCGTGCTTTTTGTCCCGCTGGCAGGGCCGATCTTCTACGGTGGATTGTTCCGTCCGCCTGACCCGAGCCGGTATCGCAAGCATTGGCCGGATGATCGCGGGGGACTGCCGCCGGGTGGTGCCGCTGCGGGTATGAGATAAAGAGGGGGTAGCATGTCGCAACCGATGATCATACTGATGGTGGAGGTGCTGGCCATATTGCAGCAGCACTACCCGGAGCTTGCTGGTTCTACAAATAGCATTGCAGACGCAGAGGATGCATCATCTGGTCCGCGCATGTGACAGGCCATGTACATCTTGTAATCCGGGGCGGTTTTATTCATGCCTGTGACTGGGCCTGTCCGTGAAAGATGGTCTTGGCATTGAGATGGTGTTTTGATAGGCATCTGCTCAACGTTATTAAAAAGGGCGATAAATGAGTGTGGGAAACCTATATGCGAGGCTGGAGCGTTTGTCGCCCGCGCAGTTATTGTTAGCAATGTTTGCCAGCGTGATCTTTCTGGGGTCGCTTCTTTTGTGGTTGCCTTTTGCGGCGATGGATGGTGTGCGGGTTTCCTATCTGGAGGCGCTTTTTACGGCCGCATCGGCCGTATGTGTGACGGGGCTGGTTGTTGTGGATACGGGTAGTACGTATTCATTAACCGGCCAGTTGATTTTGCTGGCCCTGATTCAGGCGGGGGGCTTGGGTATCATGACATTTGCCTCGATCGGCTTCAAGCTGGTCGGGGCCAAACTGCCGCTAACGCACCAGATGGCATTGGAGGATTCGTTTTACCAGCGTAGTGCGGCGGAGGAGTTTCTACATACATTCCCGCGTATCTTGAAACTGCTTTTATTGATACAGGCCGCTGGCTTTATCGGTCTGAGCCTGGGAATGCTGTTTGTGCTGCCTGTGGGTGATGCCTTGTATTCGGCATTATTTCATACGATTTCGGCATTTTGTAATGCAGGATTTTCGATCTATTCCGATAGTTTAACGCGTTTTGCTGGCAACCCGATCGTCATGTTCGTGACGATGGCATTAATTGTTTCGGGTGGTCTCGGGTATCTTGTTCTGGTTGATTTGCAAGCCTTTTGCGGCAGCCGATCCCGGTCAAACGAGGATCGGCGTCCGTTCCGATTCACATTTCATTCGCGTGTTGTCTTGCTTGCCAGTGTCGTTCTGATTGCCGGGGGTACAATAGCCCTTCTCATCAGTGGGGTGCGAGATGGCGGTGTGGTGCCGTCTTTGGGGGCTGCATTATTCCAGTCTGTGACGGCCCGGACCGCAGGATTCAATACTGTCGATATTGGTTCGCTGCCCTTGACGGGGCTGCTCATCATCACCATTCTGATGTTCATTGGTGCTGCTCCTGGTAGTTGTGGGGGCGGGATCAAGGTTACAAGTTTTGTTATCTGGATGGCCCGTGTGCGTTCGGCCCTGCATGGTGAGCCGCGTGTTTCGCTGCTGGGGCGTGAGATTCCGACGGACCTTGTTTTGCGTGCGGTGGCTGTAATTGGCTTGGCGACGTCCTGGAATGCAATGGGTGTATTATTGCTGTCGCATGTGATGCCGGCAGCACCGTTGAAAGAGATTGTTTTCGAGCAGATTTCAGCTTTTGGTACGGTAGGTCTTTCCACAGGGCTTACGCCATTATTGCCGCCATTGGCAAGAGTGTGGATCATTGCTACGATGTTCGTTGGCAGATTGGGGCCGATCACGTTATTGTTTTCGTTTATTACGAAACGGACCACACGCGTGAAATATGCTGAAGGAAGGGTGATGATTGGATGAAACGGAAGAAAAAGCGCATTTGTGTTATTGGTCTGGGACAGTTCGGTCGCGAGTTGGCGGTAAGTTTTGCCCCACAGTGCGAAGTGATGGCAATTGATATTAATGAGACTATCGTGAATCAGATAGCCAACCGGGTGGATAGTGCCGTGGTTGTCGACGCTTGTGATTTTGCGAGTCTGGCGGCGGTCGTGAGTCCCGATTTTGATGAGGCTATCGTCGGGCTGAGCGAGAACATGGAGGCGAGTATTCTGGCTGTGCTGCACCTGAAGAAAATCGGGATTGCGCGTGTACATGCCAAGGCCCGGAATCGGGACCATGCCACGATTCTTGATGCGATCGGGGTCGATGCCATTATTTTTCCCGAGCGGGACACGGCGCGCCGACTGGTGCGGCAGGTTATGAATCCAAACCTCCTGGACCATCTTCCAATTGGCGAGGACTATGCGGTTATGCAGATCACGGCACCCGATGCCTTTGTCGGGAAGTCCTTGCAGGCGCTTGATCTTCGGCATTTGTATGGAATATTCGTGATCGCGATGAAGAGCCACAAGACGGGTGACACATCCTTTTTGCCGGGGCCGGATGCGATCGTCGAAAGGTTCGGTCTTTTAACGGTGATCGGGAAGCCGCAAGATGTGGAGCAAATGCAGCTGAAAATTGGCGAATAACTTATATGGCCGGTTGGTGCTCTATGCGGTTGCGGCTCACCGGGACGGTTCGCCCCAATGCATTCCAATTGAATGTTCCGTGCTTCTTGGGCCCGTAATTATTCTTTTGGTGATAGAAGTCCAATGATGACGCGTGCGGCATTTTCTGCTGCACCGCCGCCGCCCATTTGTGTTTGCACGTTTTTTATGTCGGTGAGCATGGCAAGGCGTGTTGCGGCATCCTGGATCAGGGTTTCGATCGCTGCGGCGAGTTTCGTTGCCGTGAGGTTTCCTTGAATGAGTTCGGGGCAAGCCTCTTTTCCGGCAATGATATTGACCATGCCGATGTAGTCGACATGTATGAAGGGGCGAATCAGGAAATAGGTGATGGGATGGGCTTTGTAGCATACGACCATCGGGCAGCCGAGTAGGGCGGTCTCGAGTGTGGCGGTTCCGGAGCAGACCATAGCGACATCGGCTTGCGCGATGATATCGCGGGTGTGATCGGTGATGATCGCGCTTTCGTCCAGATGGGAGCGCGATGCTTGCAGGATTCTTGCAATTTGCCGGGCCTGCTTTTCGCCAGCTGCTGCAATTAAAAAACCGCAATCCTTGCTGCGCGTATGCAGCAGGTCTGCGGCTGCGAGCATGACGGGCAGCAGTCGCGCAATTTCCTGTGTGCGGCTTCCCGGGAGCAGGGCAATGCGGTTCTTCCCGTTCCAAGGCAGGCGGTATTCGGGAACCGAGATGGACTCCGCGATGCTATCGACGAGCGGATGTCCGACATAGGTTACCGGAAGCTTTGTCTCGCGGAAGTGTTCGGCCTCGAAGGGGAAGATCGCGAGCATATGATCCAGGTATTCGGCCATTTGGGGAATCCGGCTGCGGTGCCAGGCCCAGACCTGGGGACATATATAAAAGACGGTCTTGATGCCTCTGGCGTGCAATTGTTTAGCGAGGCGCAGGTTGAATCCGGGGTAGTCGACGAAAAGGGCTAGATCGGGTTTGCGTTCCTCGGCCCAGGCAATCATTTCGTGTAGCGTGCGCCGGAAGAAGGGGTAGCGGCGGAGGACTTCGCCGATACCCATGACGGCCATTTCCTCGATATCGTGACGTGTCTCGACGCCTAGTTGGCGCATGCGGGGTCCGCCGATACCAAACCACTTCAGGCCGGGCGTGTTGCGGTTGATGGCGGCAATGATCTCGGCTGCGCGCATATCGCCGGAGTGTTCGCCGGCAATGATCATGATCTGTTTGCTCAAGAAGGATTCTCCCGGATGGTTTGACAGATGGCGATTGCCAGTCGCAAGGCTTCGGTGCCGTGCCGGGCTGTCACTACGGGCTCATGGCTGTGCTGCACGCAGCTTATGAAAGATTGCAGTTCGGCGGCCAGCGGCTCGGACTTATCGATAGGTACTGTATCCACGGAAATGCCGGTTGCGTTTTTGCGGCAGAGCTGTCCGGCTTGCTCCATATAATCCAGGGAAAGATAGGTGTCATCCTGAAAGACGCGGATCTTGCGCAGCTTGTCCTGGCTGATGCGGCTGGCGGTTACGTTAGCGACACAACCGTTTTCAAACTGAATGCGGGCATTGGCAATGTCCTCGGTTGGGCTGAGCACGGCAACACCGGTGGCGTGAACGGCTTTGACGGGGGCATTCGCGAGGCGCAGGATGATATCTAGATCATGGATCATGAGATCGAGGACGACGCTGACTTCGGTGCCGCGCGGCGGGGCGTTCTCCCGTGGCGGCGGGTAGGGGGCCAGGCGGGTGGCTTCGATGAAGCGGGCCCGTGAGAGATTCTCGTTCAAAAATGTCATGACGGGATTGAAGCGTTCGACGTGGCCAACCTGCAGGATGATGTTGTGTTTGTCCGCCAGTGCAACCATTTGCTGGGCTTCTTCGTATGTGGCCGAAATCGGTTTTTCGACAAGGGTATGTGTCCCGAAAGGCAGTACGCGCGTAAAAACGTCGAAGTGCAGATCGGTGGGCACGACAATGCTGACGGCATCGGCGGCCTCTGCCAGTGCTTCGGGGGAATCGAAGGCGATGGTGTTGTAGCGCTCGGCGATTTCCGTGGCGCGGGCCGGATCGGCATCGTATACCCCGACAAGTTCGCTGGTGGGCAATTCAGAATAGATCCGGGCGTGCCATTGGCCGAGGCTGCCAACACCGATAACACCAGTACGAAGTTTCTCAGTCATTTCGGGGCTCCTTTACAACGAAGGTTACATTCAAATCATTAAGTTGCTGCAAGACCAAATCGCGTTCGAGCAGGATGGCGCGTCCGGCTTCCACAAGCACGGCACGAATCCCGGCTTTGCGGATGGAGCGTACGGTGCGGGTGCCGATGACGGGGATGTCAAAGCGCATATCGTGTCCGCGCTTAGCGATCTTGATGAGCGACGCGCCAGGGCCGCCGAGCTTGCCAGCGCGCAGGATCGCGGCATCCGTGCCCTCGAAGGCTTCTACGGCGAGGATGGTGCCTTCCTTCACGACGACGGTCTGCCCGATTTCGAGACTACTGGTGGTATGGGCGACTTCCCGTCCCAACTCCATATCGGCTTCCTCGGTGGGGGTGGGGCCTCGCCGCGTGAGAACACCGGGTATTTGAGCCATATGTTTTTCCATAAAGCGGGATGCCGGCAAGAGGGAGACGCCCACTTTGTGCATCTCCTCGCCAATGGCGGAAAAAATGGTATCGGCATTGCGCGCGGGCAGTTTGCGCAGCAGATTTATCAGGGTTGCATCCATGCGTACGGTAAAGAGGTGGGTGGGTGTGATTTGTCCGGCCATGACGGCTGCGGGAATGGCCAGGTCGCGCAGGGTGTCCAGCATTCTGGCGAGCTGCCCGAGGTACAACCAGCGGACATCATCCGCATAGCGCGTGATAGCACGATCGGTCTCGCGTTTGAAGGCGATTGCCGCGATATGCTTGACCCCCTGCATACGGGCCGATTCAGCCAGCAAGCGCGGATAAGATCCGCGGC
>JBLRXB010000035.1:0-14511 GCA_047920915.1 Kiritimatiellia bacterium | reverse complement strand
CCATCTCCCGTCGCTCTCGGCCACGTAGCGCAGTTGCTCGCCTACCAGCGTGCCGCTTTTCAAATAGTGTTGCTTATCAAGATACTGGTTGTAACGCAGCCGCTCAGCATCGCTTATCAAACGCACCTTTACTCCATCGAGCAAGTGCTGTTCCATCATGTCGGGCATTCTTATCGGATTTTTCATGCCCACAGCAAAATATATTCGACAAAACATGTCCAGCTAAATCGTTCATTACGCTAAACAACAGCAGCTTGCATACTACCAAAAATCAGTCATGGCTCCGCGCAAACGGGCGTATACCGTCATGGTGCGTGTGTACAGGCGTTTTTTTATTACCAGGCCGTATTCTGATAGGTTGCCTGTAAGCTGGCATTGTGTTACTGGATAAACGGTGCAGTTCATTACAAATACTTGTGATATATGCTGACAGAAGCGAGAGGACAGGTTTAAGGATGCAAATACAATTTTTGGGTACGGGGACATCGTGTGGTGTGCCGATGATTGGGTGCGAATGCGCGGTATGTCGCTCGGAAGACCCGCGGGATCGGCGGCGCCGGACGAGTTTGTATGTGTCGTTCGAGGGGCAGGGCATTTTGATAGATACACCGCCCGATTTTCGTGAGCAGGCATTGACATACCGGGTGCCGCGGGTGGATGCCGTTTTGTTTACGCATGCGCATGCCGATCATATTTTCGGGTTTGATGATATTCGGCGCTACAATACCATGCAGGGCGGGGCGATACCGGCATATGCCGACAGGGCCACATTGGCGGATCTGCGGCGTGTGTTTGATTATGTTGCAGCCCCCAATACGCTGGGGACGTATTGTCCGGAAATCGTCTTCCGGGAGCTGGATGGGCCGATCTGGTTGGGACAAATGCGGGTAACGCCATTGCCTGTGGTGCATGGGAACCGGCCGACATATGGTTTTTTGTTCGAGGGTGGCGGTGTGCGGGTTGGCTACGTACCGGATTGCAAGAACATGCCGGACGAAACAATGGAACGGGTCCGGGGGGTGGATGTGATGATTCTGGATGCATTGCGGCATCGCCCGCATGTTACCCATATGACGATTGCCGAGAGTCGCGCATGTCTAGCGAATATCCAGGCTGGCGCGGCATATCTGATTCATATGTGTCACGACGTCGGGCATGCTGAACTCGAGGCCAGCCTGCCCGCAAACATCAAGGTCGCTTATGATGGTTTGCTTCTGGATGTTGGCGCACAGGGCAGTGCGCTTAATGTGCATTAATTTTTGATTTCCTGTTGGTCGGGACGCGCAAAAAGGCCTAACATGTGCTACGTTAATGTATTTTGCAGCCGAAGAAAATCGATTCTGCAAGAATTGTCTGTACGGTATGAATTGGGTAGGGCTGGGTATGGCTGATATTCCTGAATTTTCGAGAACGATTCGGATTGATCTCATTCCGGAGACACCGAAAGAGCCGGTTGCCAACAAGCGTCGTATTGTGGTTGGTCCTTCCGCGCGCAGTGGTACGGTACCTGAACCTTCCGTACCTCCTCCCCCGCCACCTGCCGCGACCGGGGATAAGGGGCATTACATTGCGCTGCTGGAGAGCATCTATGATGCTGCGTTGATAACGGATTTGACGGGCAAGGTGGTTGATGCCAATACGCGTGCGTCCGATTTTTTGTTGTGGCCGAAAAATGAGCTGATTGGTCTTTCGATTGCGGATGTTATTTCAGGGGCAGAGTCTTCGCTGCTCAAAGATTTGCGGGGGAATCTGGAGCGGCAGCGTTTTGTTTTGATACAGGCGTATAGCGAGCGCAAGGACGGTACGCAATTTCCCAGTGAGATCGCGGTGGCGCGTATTCGGGCCCGTGAGGATCATCTAGGTTTCTTCTTGCGCGATATTACGGTTCGCCGCCAGGCGGAGGAAATGCTGCGTGTGGAGCACAATGCCATACAAAGTGCGGCTAACGGGATTGCGATTGCCAATCTTGATGGTCTTTTGGAGTACGTGAATCCGGCTTTTGCGGAGATGCTGGAAAGTTGCGATCAATTTGATCTGGTTGGTGTGAATATTCGCGAGCTATTTGACTTGGTGATTGCGGAGGAATTGATCGAGACCGTTCTGGGGGATGCCGGATGCTGGGTGGGGGAGGTGTCGGCCGATTTGCCGTCAGGAGGATCCTTGCATTTACAGGTGCTAGCCAATTGCAATCGCAATTCAGACGGGGAAAAGGTGGGGTTTGTGTTTTCTTTTACCGACTTGTCGGATCGCAGGCGAGCCGAAGCCGCGCAGCGTGAAATCGAGCGGAACCGCGTGATGTTGGAGAGTCTGGGTGCGGCGTGTCATCATCTCGGGCAGCCGGCAACGTTGTTGATGGGCAATTTGGGTTTGCTGCAGGCCAAGGTGCGAGACGCGGATCCGGTGGTGCGGGAATTGTTGGCGAGCAGTATGGACGCGATCGCGCGTCTGGGTGAGACGTTGCATAAGCTGAATCAGGTGAATGAATACCGCACGCGCCTGTATATGGATAATGCCGGTTCGAAATCGGGTGAAACCACGAATATTCTGGAAATATAGTGAAGACGGCATACAGCATCCGGATGGCATTTTATGCTAGTGCCGTTTTTCTGAGCGCGTTTTTACTTTTTCTGATTCAGCCGATGCTCACCAAAGCATTGCTACCCACGTATGGCGGAAGCTATCTCGTGTGGGGTGCTGCCATGGTCTTTTTCCAGAGCGTGTTGCTGCTGGGGTATCTGTTGAGCCATCATGTACAAGTGCAGTGTGGTGTTTTTCGTTATGCCCGCTGGCATTTATTCGTATTATTGGTTCCCTTCTGTATGTTTCCCTTTCGCTTGGACTGGGGAACCACAGGTGCCGGTAGTTATCTGGCGTACGGGGTGTTCTGGCAATTATTACGTGTTGCGGGGTTGCCTTTTCTGGTTTTATCGATGACGAGCACCCTGCTGCAACGCTGGCTTATGGTTTCGGACCTGCCGCAGCGGGAGAATCCCTATGTGCTGTATGCCGCCTCAAATGCGGGATCCGTCATGGCGTTGCTTGCCTATCCTGTGCTCATCGAACCCATTAGCACGCTTGCGCAGCAGGCGGGTGCGTGGTGGGCGGGATATATGCTGTTGGTTATGCTGCATGTTCTGGTGTTGCCACGGGGGCAAGCTGCCCGCGCAATTGAGCCGAACGAGGCACGGGGCAATGGCGTTACGTGGGCGGAGCGGCAGCGTTGGTTTTTGCTGAGTCTGGCAACCGGCACCTTGTTGCTGGCAACAACGAACGTGATCACCTTTGATATTGCCGCCATGCCTTTGCTTTGGGTTGTGCCACTGGCCTTGTTTCTGCTCGCGTTTGTTCTGGTTTTTAAAAGCAGGATGTGGTGTCCGGTCTGGATGCAGGCCGCCCTGAATTGGTGTATGATTCTCGGGGGGGGGCTGGTGTTGCTGCTGCGGTTCCGGGTGATGCTGCCGCCGGGGGGGATGCTTCTGGCCTATCTGCTGGTTTTGTTCGTGGCTTGCATGAACAGCAATCGCCGACTGGTGCATTTGAAACCATCAAGCGGGCGTGGTTTAACGGAATTCTATGTGATATTGGCAGCGGGCGGTTTGTGCGGGAGTTTGCTGGTAAGCTGGCTGCTGCCTTTGGTGACGCACTCTTTGCTGGAATATCCCATTGGATTGTTGTTGGTATTGATTGCGGTTGGTCTGGCAGATGCAAACGGCTGGCGGCGCACATTCGATCGGGGCCATCTCGTGTGGGGCGGCATCTGTCTGGGTGTTTTCGTGCTGCTTCCGCATGTGTTGCCGCAGGAGTATCCGGCCAATCTGGTTTTTGCCATGCTGGCATTACCGTGGGCGCTGTATGTGCGATATAGTGCCAGATCCCCTTTGGCGGCTGCCATCGGCATTTTGTTGATTATGGTAACCAGTGGCGGCATGGATCGTTTTGCCAGTGGTGGGCGTGTGGTGGCACGTTTGCGCAATTATTATGGTATCTATCAGGTATATGACCATGCCGGGATCCGCTATTTGCAGCATGGCACCACGCAGCATGGCCGCCAGTATCTGGATGCGCTGCGCCGCTCGACACCATTGGGGTACTATCATCCGACAACGCCAGCGGCACGCATCATGCGCGGGGATGCGGCGGTGTTACAGGATGTTGGAATGATCGGGTTGGGTTCGGGTGCGATTACGGCATATGCACGTCCCGATCAGGTATGGACGATTTTCGAGTTGGATCCGGATAACCTGTATATTGCCGAAACGTATTTTGGCTATCTTGCCCAGGCGCGCGCGCAGGGGGCAGATTTGCATTTTGTGTTTGGCGATGGGCGGTTACGCGTGGCAGCACAGCCGCCCGGATCCTTTGATGTATTGATTATGGACGCGTTCAGTAGTGGCTCCATACCGGTGCATTTGCTGACGGTCGAGGCATTTGATGTGTACCGGCATGCCCTGCGTGCAGATGGCCTGCTGTTGATTCATGTATCGAACCGGGTGCTAGATTTGGTTCCGGTTGTGCACGCAAATGCGCGTGCGATCGGGATGCATGCGGTCACCTTGTCTAATGAAGGCCAGATGCATCCGGAGGCTGAAAATACGGTTTGGGTGGCGATTGCCGCGCAGCCGGAGCGGCTGGAAGATTTGCTTGTCAAGCCAGGGATGGCGTCGGCTGCCCCGGCGCAGCTGCCGCGTCCGTGGACAGACAGCTATAGCCACGTTCTACGAACGATTCGGTGGTTTTGAGCTGTGCCAGGCGGTCGGCATTGCAGAAAATCTTGTCCGCGCGGTTTTTCCTTGAAAAGACAAAGCTGATGCGGCATGATTCCAGCTCTTATTCGGCGAGCGGTGGGGTACTCAAGTGGACAACGAGGGCAGACTGTAAATCTGCTGGCATAGCCTTCGAAGGTTCGAATCCTTCCCCCACCACCATGCTTCGCTCTGCGAGCTACGCATGGCACGCCAGCCTTCGCTCTGCGAGCTACGCTTGGCATGCCAGCCTTCGCTCTGCGAGACTACGGCTTGGCATGCCACCGAGGCCACACGATCATGTGTGTTGAGGTCTTCTTTTTCTGCGCGCATATGCTGCTTACGCTGCGCCTGATGTTTTTCGATCGATGCCATTATCTTTGAGGGCTGGGTATCTTCAGGCTGCTGTTTTGTGTGAAGATTGCGCGGCTAAGGTATTGACAATGGCGTCTATCTATATTGCAATGTTTGGCCAATTGTTAAAGCGGTATGATTTGTAATATATGAGGACAATGTGCATCCTGGAAAATCAGAATATTTGGCATTAGCGGCAAAGTACGATGTTGTGCCGGTTTACAGGGAGATTCTGGCTGATGGGGAAACCCCCGTCTCGGTTTTGAGCCGTTTTTGTGACGATCAAAATGCTTTTTTGTTTGAGAGTATGGAGGGTGGTGAGACCTGGGGACGCTATTCTTTTGTGGGGATGAATCCAGAGTTGTGCCTGGAGGTGGATCATAGCCAAGGCGCAACCGGCGGGTTGGAGGGGTTGCGAGAATGTTATCAGGGGTTGCGCGTGGCACAGGTCAGTGGTTTGCCGCGGTTTGCGGGTGGCCTGGTTGGTGTGCTCGCCTACGAGTCCGTTGTGGAGTTTGAGCGGTTGCCGCAACCCAAATCGCCACCTTCTTCTGATGTGACGCTGACGAGTCGCTTTCTTAAAGTGGATCGATTGATCGTTTTTGATAATGTCCGGCATACGCTCAAGATTGTCATTTGCACGAAGCCCGATCGCAAACAGGATCCGGGCATTTTATATGATCAGGTAGAGCAGGAGATTGCTGGCATTGTGCAGGCGTTGGCGGAGCACAAAATGCCGCCGGTTTTGAAATACCCGCCGGTTTCCTTCACGCCGAACATGTCGCAGGATGCATTCGAATCGGCTGTCAAGCAAGCCAAGCATTTCATTGTGGAGGGGGATGTTATCCAGACGGTGTTGAGTCAGCGTTTCACGGCCAAAACTGATGTGCCGCCCTTGCAATTGTACCGGGCGTTGCGGCTGTTGAATCCTTCTCCGTACACGTTTTTCTTGAAGTTGGGCGGACAAACGCTGGTGGGTTCCTCGCCGGAGGTAATGGTGCGCTTGACGGGTAACCGGGTGGAGGTGCGGCCGATTGCGGGCACGCGTCCGCGCGGAAAAACGGAGCAGGAGGATCGGGCGTTGGCGGATGATTTGTTGTCGGATATCAAGGAAAAAGCCGAGCATGTGATGCTGGTGGATCTCGGGCGCAATGACATTGGTCGGATTGCGGAACCGGGCAGCGTGCAGGTGACGGATTATATGGTGATCGAGCGTTACAGCCATGTGATGCATATTGTTTCGCATGTCGAGGGGGTTCTTTTACAGGGGCTGGATGCCTACGATGTATTGGAAGCAACGTTTCCGGCGGGAACGCTTTCGGGCGCGCCCAAGATACGTGCTATGGAGATTATTCATGCGCTGGAGCCCGGGCCGCGGGGGGTATATGGCGGGGCCGTGGGATATATTGGTTACAATGGTAACATGGATTTTGCCATTACGATTCGCACGTTGGAAGTGGAGAACGGGCATGTTGCCGTGCAGGCTGGTGCCGGTATCGTCTTTGATAGTGATCCTACGAAAGAATATGAGGAGACGTGCCACAAGTCGCGTGGTATGCGTCGGGCAGTGGATATGGCTTTGAATGGATTGGAGCTGCCGTAGGTGACAGACTGCGGCAGAAGAGTGTTATGATAGTACTGATCGATAATTACGATTCCTTTACCTATAATCTGGTACAGGTGATGCGGGGCCAGGGTGCCGATATCAAGGTTTTTCGCAATGATGCCATCACGGTGGATGAAGTGGAGGCGTTGCGTCCTGCGGGTGTGGTTGTTTCGCCGGGTCCTTGCACGCCAGCGGAGGCGGGCATTTCGGTTGCTTTGATTCGCAAGATGAGTGGAAGGATTCCGCTGCTGGGCGTCTGTCTCGGACATCAGTCTATCGGCGTGGCTTTCGGGGCAACCGTGCATCATGCCAAGAGCATCATGCATGGGAAAACATCGCCGGTGGAGCATGCTGCGACAGCTTTGTACAAGGGTATGGCCAATCCTTTTCCGGCTGGGCGCTATCATTCGCTGGCGATTATCAAGGAGACACTACCGGATTGTTTAGTTGTGGATGCCTGGACGGAAGACGGCGAGATCATGGGGGTGCATCATGTGTCACATCCGACGTATGGCGTGCAGTTTCATCCGGAGTCCGTGTTGACGCCATCCGGTAAGCGTTTATTGCGGAATTTCAAGGATTTGGCGGAGGGGGCATGAAGGCGTATTTGCAGGCATTGTTAGAGCGGCGTGATTTGCAGGAAGGGGAGATGGCGGCGGCTTTTGATCTGATTATGTCGGGGGAGGCGACGCCCGCACAGATTGCCGGTTTCATTATTGCTTTACGGATGAAGGGGGAGACGGTTGACGAGATTGCCGGTGGTGCTGGCAGTATGCGTCGGCATGCGGTGCGGATTGACACGGGGGGTATCCCCGTTGTCGATACTTGCGGCACGGGGGGCGATGATAGCGGCAGTTTTAATATTTCCACGGCCGCGGCATTGGTGACGGCGGGTGCGGGTGTGTCGGTGGCCAAGCATGGTAATCGGGCGATATCCAGTGCTTGTGGATCAGCGGATGTTTTAGGGGCATTGGGGGTGAATTTGGAGATTCCGCCGGAGCAGGTCGAGGATTGTGTGCGCGAGGCGGGAATTGGTTTCTTGTTTGCGCCGAAGCTGCATCCGGCAATGAAATATGCGATGGGACCGCGCAAGGAATTGGGGGTGCGCACGATTTTCAATATGCTGGGGCCCTTAACCAACCCGGCAGGTGCACGAGGTCAATTGCTGGGGGTTTTTGCGCCGGAGCTGACGGAGCCGTTTGCTGAGGTTTTGGCGCGTTTAGGGAGTCGGCGTGCTTTTGTGGTACATGGCCATGATGGGATGGATGAAATTACGACAACGGCGCCCACACGGGTGAGCGAATTAGCAGCTGGGCGTGTGAAGACCTATGAGCTGGATCCTTTGCGTTTTATTGGTGATTTTGCCTCATCTGATGATCTGCGCGGTGGTGACCCCGCGACAAATGCTGGGATTATACGTGCGGTGTTAGCCGGGGAGCAGGGACCGGCCCGCGACATTGTTTGCTTAAATGCGGCCGCGGCGATAGTGGCTGGGGGCAAAGCCGAACGTTTAGACGAAGGGTGGCAGTTGGCCTGTGCGGCGGTTGATAGTGGTGCCGCGTCTGGGGCGTTGGATCTATTAATTGCGTGTTCGCAGCGCTAATTTCCGGATGTGAATCTACGATGGACGTACTTGCAACGATAATGGCTGAGCGTCGTGCTGCCGTTTCCACGGCCCGTGCCGCGGTTCCGGAAGCCCGACTGGTTTCTGCAGCGGAAAGTCGTGTACACCATAGTTTGGCGGATCGTTTACGTGCCCGTACGGGAACGGCGATCATTGCAGAGGTCAAGAAGGCGAGTCCGTCGGCCGGTTTGCTTCGCGCAGAATATGCGCCTGCTACGATTGCGGCAAGGTATGCGGAGGTGGGGGCGATCGGGATTTCCGTTTTAACCGAGCCGAATTATTTTCAGGGATCGGGTGCGGATTTACGCCGGGTTCGCGCGGCGGTGGATGTTCCGGTTTTGCGCAAGGATTTTATTTGTGATCCCTATCAGATTCTAGAGGCAGCGGCATGGGGAGCCGATGTTATTTTGTTAATAGCGGCAGCGCTGCAACCGCAGGAATTATTGTCATTATATCGTGAGGCGGTGGGACTGGGGTTGGATGTTCTGGCGGAGGTGCATAACCGGGCGGAGCTTGAAAGCGTGCTGCCACTTGAGAAAGCACTGATTGGGGTGAACAGCCGGAACTTGAAGACGTTAAGGACTGATTTGCGGATTGCGCGCGAGTTGGTGTGCCATATCCCGGCAGCGCGTCTGCGGATTGCCGAGAGCGGGATCAAGACGCGACCCGACATCGAGGATTTGCAGCAGCATGGCTACGATGGTTTTTTGATTGGCGAATCTCTGCTGCGCGAAACCGATCCGGCGGCGGCGTTACGGCGCTTGATGTGCGGATAGTGCTCTGCGGCGGCAAGGAATTGCCGCCCTCAACGTAGCGAACAATTGGCGTAATGGGCGCGTTGTGGCTAGGATGCGGTGGGCAAGAAATCGGTTTTGAAGGCAGCGCATATAATGGCATGCGTTCGTGTGCGGGCAGCAGGACGGGCACCCACTGGCAGCGCAATGCTTTGCAGGTTGCAGGTATGGACAATGCCACGAATGCGCGAAGCCTCGTCTCTGGCTGCCTTGATGCAGAGCAGGCCTTTGGGATTTAATGCTGTTGCACAAAGGCGGATGGTACTGCTTGCGGCCCGCAGCAGGCCCGGGTCAGCCGAGATCATGATGGCATCATATTTTTGTTTGTTGCGCTTCAGCAGGCTGGAGACCGTTTGCGTGTGGATGTTGAGGCGGCTATCCTGCAGGGCTGCTTTGTTATTCTCTCCGAGCAGGGTGCGGTTCCAATCGAGCAGTTCTTTCAGGGGTTCGGAGAGTTCGATTTCGGATTTGGGGGGGGCAATCGTCAAGACTTCTTGCAAACAATGTCCCAGGCCGATTCCCGCGATCAGGATTCTGGGATTCTTGTATTGTGATATGCGGCTGCATCCGGCGCGCGCGAGAGCGGACTCCGGTTCGTAGGCGCGGGTAGAGCAGATGGGTTGTCGATCCAGAAACAAGTAGATCTGCTGATCGTGGGCAACACATTCGAGTGTTTCGCCCGTAGGGGTAGACAGACTGGCAATCGTGATGGATGGCTTCATGCGATGTTCACTCCGGTATCAGGTGGTTGCTTCGGATGTTACGATTTGACGGCGGCTACGGGCATCGATCATGGCATGCATCCATTTGACGGGTGCGCTGTTGGGACTTATGCAGATGACATGTTTGGGTACATTATCGAGGGGTGTTTCGGTGAGCAGAACGACGGCAGATTCTGGGCTGATACGTGCAACGATATGGATGAAAGATGCAAAGTGTTGTCCCAAGAGATCTGGCTGAATGAAGATCACTTCGTGCTGTTCCGGTGTTGCCAGCATTTCCAGAAACGCGCTTTCATTCTCGGCGGTTTCGAGGTGTATATTTTTGCGGATGAGGTACTGCTGGATGAATGGGTTCCGTTCTGGTGCCATACAGAGGAGCACATGCCAGCCAGCCGTGTAGGCTTCCAGTCCAATGGCAAGGGTATCTTCCTGTTCCATGCCAGCCGTAAGCGTCGTTGCATCGACCTCGGGCAGATACAGGCGGAAATGATGGGCACGCCGGCCATCCGGCAGTGCCTCGAATTTTCCGCCCGCCTGGATGATGAGGGTCTCCACCAATGAGCTTATGACCCCATTTTCGGGTGCGAGTGCTTCTGGCGCTTCCGGCGTAGGGTGTGATTTGCCATCTGGCGAGGCATAATCGATTTCGATAATGGCGGCGGTTTTACCTGGTAAAGATGCTCGTTCTTTAGGGGTTGGCTGACGGAGGCAAATGCATATAGAGCCAGGTGCGGCTTGATGTGTCTCCGAGACGATAGAGCCAAGGCTTTGAATCATGTGTTCGATTTGGGAGGGGGGGATATTAACGGGCGGAACGTTGTCATCGATGATGCGTTCGATTTTCCAGTGCCGATCCAGGCTGGACGCGAGTAAATCGGCTCCATTGTTAACATGTTGTGCCAATCTTGAAGTGATGTTTTCGCTTTGTTCCAATTGTGCCTGCGTGAGGTGTGCGAGTTGGCGGGCCAGTTTAATGCCGCGATCGGCGCATAGCTGGATGGCATCGACAGAGGTGCGAACCTCATCTGGCTTACGTGCGGCCCCTTTTTGCAGGAGTGATACGTGCCCTGAGATGCCACACAGCAGATCATTAAAGTCATTGGCGATGCCTTGTGCCATGTGGCCGGCGAGTTGGAGGGTGGCGGCGCGACGCCGGCGCGCCCGGGCGGCGGCGACGCTCGTGATATCGCTCACGAGAATAAGCGAGACGCCTGCGATTGCGGGTTGGGCGCGAAAGCGTAGCGTACGGTTTGGCCCTTGCGCCTGTTGCTGCGGGAATTCAAATTCGACGATATCGCTCGTGTGTTGCATGGTTTGCAGGTCGGCATCGGAAATCGGTGGGCAAACCGCTTGAATGGATTTTGTGCGGACAGCGCCGAATAAACTTTCGGCGGCGGTATTGATGCCGATAATCTTGCCATTTTTGTCAATTGCGATGATACCATCGCGTATGTCGTGCATGTGGTCGACGAGGCGACTGATGCTTCGCAAGCTTTGCGCTTCGGTTGCAAAGTGAATGGTCCAAAGTCCGAAGGCACCGGCGATCAGCATAAACCCCATGGTCAGGGTCCAGATGATAATGGTGAGAATCAATCGGTCCGTGACATCGGCAACCGCATTATCCAGAAAGCGTATACTTGCGCCCGCCGCGATTGCCCCGGTTGTCAGCAGGAGGAGCAATAGGGCGAAGTAGCGCAGGCTTTCCTTGGGGGGTGTCATGGTTCTGCTGTTACGCTGTCGTCGACCTGGATGCTGCGCCTTTCAAACTGTTCCTCGATTTTACGGGCAGCTTTGCGTAGATCTTCCAGTTCTTGTTGCAGTTCGAGCTGCCGGATTTTGTCGCGGATCTCGCGTTTATAGGTCAGCTCGGCACGCTGGGGAATTCCTTCAGCCCTTTTGGTTTGCATAGGATCGACCAATGACAATGTCACAAATATGATTGTTTCTTCTTGGTTCCTGATATCAGAAGAATGCGAGAAAAGGTATTTCCCGATGATTGGAATGTCGCCAAGCAAAGGGATTTTAGATGTTTTCTTGGAGTCTCTTGTGTCGGTCAGTCCGCCAATTGCGACGGTCTGGCCACTTTGCAATGTGAATTGTGTGCGGATTTCCTTGACTTGCAACTCGGGCCATGAGTTCCCGTCATCCCCGACGAACTTATCATCAATTTTTCTTGTGAGCGTAGGTGCAATGATTGCTTCGATGAGATCATCCGTTTTGACCGTCGGCACGACTTGAAGTCTAATTCCTGTGTTTAAGTACCCACCTTTTATGTAGTCGGTGTTGATGGTAGTATCCAGTTTTGCGGTTCTTCTGGTGCCGGGATTATCTGCTGTTCCTTGCTGTGTTTCCGTGGTGATGATCGGCTCTTGATTTCCGACATTGAAAAAGGCATTGGTTGAGCCGCTTGTGACAATGATTTTGGGATTCGAAACGATACTTACGCCATCGGTCTTTTTCAGGGCGCTCATGACGACATTGAAGTCGGACACATCCAGGATGGCAGCACTTGCGGTCACGACCTGGTTGACGGTGCTTGCCAGCACTTCGGATCCTGCATTGCGCGATTGCGATGCCACGCTCCCAATCTCCCGTGAGGTCGCTGCATCGACCGGGTCGCCAAACATATCGAAGGTACGGGTGCTGTTGTCCGTGCGTGTCAAATTGTCGCTTCTTGTCAGTGTGTCTTCACGACTACGGATGCGCGTGTTATCTCTGGCTGTACCGAATAAGGGATTGGCCTGAACCCCGAACGTGATCTCATTCAAGGAATCCCAGCGTATACCCAGCTGTTTGCTGGCGGAGTCATTGAGTTCCATGAACTGGGTTTCGACGACGACCTGCTTGGCTTGAATATCGATTTGGGCGATAACAATCTCGATCTCGTTAATGTTGGCCTCTGTGTCGCGAATCACCATGGCGTTGCGGGATGGAAATGCGGAGAGGGAAGCTCCGCTTGACATCATTCGTTCAACAACGGGACGCACTTCATCAACGGTGGTGTAGTCGAGGAAAATGGTTTTTACGGTCATCGGAACAGGTGCATCGGGTGGCTGTTCGACGACAATGAATACGCCGGAACCCTGCGGGCGCTCCAGCAAGGCTAGGCCATGCATGGATAAGATGGAGGAGAGCGCGGGGCGCCATTCGACATCTTCGAGATTCACGGTGACGCGGGCGATGAGAATCTCGGGGTTGGCGATGATATTGGCAGATGCGATCCGGCTGAACATGCGCACGACATCGATGAGTTCGACATCATCGAGCGCGATGCTGATCAGATTACGGCCGCTGGACGTGGCCGTTTCGGAATCCAATTCCGGCAGCGTTGTAATGGGTGCGGGAACAAATTCTGTAGTTCCGTTTTCGGGGAGGGTTGCATCGGTAATTTGCGCAAGGGTTGGTAGCGCGGCCCCGAACACGAGTAATGCTACGAATCGGGCTATGTATGTTTTCATATTTGTGATCTCCTTCTCCTGATTTGCCGTAACGATGTGAATGAAAAAGTTATGGTGCGGTGGTGGGGACAAGAATTTGGATGGGTTTTTGTGGTTGATCGGCGGGGGCGACATGCATTCTGGTGGAGGATAAGCCTTCTGCCGTGATGGTGTCGATGCGCCATGTATACACTAGGTTGCCTTGACGCATTCGCACGACATCACCTTCTTCGACGATGCCGAGACGATCGATGATTGCAACAAACTTGGATGTACCGGTGTGCGTAATGCCGCGTAGTTGCAATTTGGGCCATGCGATTTGTGCTGCCATGGCGTCGCGCTGTATATCCTCTTGTGTGGGAGCCGCGGTGTTCACGGTTACGCCGGGCGGTATCATGGGGTCGCGAATGGCGTCAAAGTGTTCTGGTAGGTTTTCGAGTTTGGGGATGGCACCCGCATGGGTTGCGAAGGCGCATAGCATACCGCAAAGCCAGATTGTGTTACAGCTTTTCATGCTTATTACTCTCCCTCGGTTAAGAGTTCAGCGGCCAGTCGGTTCGGGAACTCCGGGTCGCGCCAGACGGGCCATTGGACGGTGATATTTATATTGTGCCGACCGAAGGTGTCCGTAGCCCCGGACTGAATGGCAATGGTGGTTAACGCAAGATAGGGGTTGCTTGTGTGCATGTGATGCACTAGGCGGGCTAGATCGTGCAGCCCCGCATGCAGTGTAAAACTGACGGAATAGGGCCATAAAGCAGGTGTCTGGCGCTGGCCATCCGTTGCGGGCGGCGGAGCTGACGCTTCGCGGATATTGGCGATGGATATACCGGTCTCTTCTGCAATACGCAGAAGAGAGGCCTCGGCGACCAAGAGGTAGTTACCGAGACTGGGGCGCAGGATGAAGCGTTGTTGTTCGGAAATATCTAGAATATTGCGGACGGTGTCGATATTCCGATTACGGTTGTGAGCGATCTGCTGAATTTCTGTTTCGGCTCGCCACAACAATTCCCTCAGTTCGTCAAGTCGCGCTTGTTTGGCTTTGACTTCTGCGAGGAAAGGTAGCAGGAGAAAGTTAATCAGCGCATAGCCGATCATGGCTCCGAATAATCCGATCATGATCAATATTTTGATCTTTTCGTTACGATCTGCTGGAAGGGCAAATTTCATAGTACGCTTTCACCTCAGGGAAGATCATTGAATAGAATGCGAATGGAGAAAACCCGACTGGG
>JBLRXB010000034.1:0-14754 GCA_047920915.1 Kiritimatiellia bacterium | reverse complement strand
GTTGCATCTGGCGCATATTTGCCATCAGGGACCGTGTCGCCAGGCTACAATGGGAGTAGCGGGCATTAATTGCAACGAGTGTGATGGCTGGGGCAATTATGCCATCCTTCGGTTGTTGTTTTACAGCCAACGGTTCATCAACGGCCTTGAGACATTTTGGCGTTTCCTGGTCAAATATTCTCATCAGAAATCCAGATGGATGCTGCCGCAGACAGATTGAGCGGGCTTGGACATGTGGTCGTGGTGCCCAACGGTTGGGTTGATATCTTTTGCTTATGCTTATGAACGCCAGAATTGCGATACGTGCATACTGCTCGTGTGATGACAGAAAGGCAAGTTGCTTCTTGCTTGAAAAGCCGCGATATCCTTTTGGTGTTGCAAATATCCATATTGATGTGGATTGGATTTGACAGGTGCTTATGAGGGTGCTATATATCGACGGATTATGGGACAGCAATTACGAGCAAGATTAAAGCGTAAACGTCGCGAGCGCCAGTTAAAGCGCAAGAAGGAACAGGCCAAGGCCGCTTCCAAGTAAACGTTTCGGATTACGCAGTTAGTACCAATGGCGCGATGGCCGAGTGGTTAGGCAGAGGTCTGCAAAACCTCGTACACCGGTTCAATTCCGGTTCGCGCCTCCATATCTTTTTGTGAAAAGATGTGGAGGGGGGATACATGTAAGTGCTTGCATACAGTGGCACTGTGGTATAGAGCCGCAGTCCTTTTTTAGAACAGGGGTGAAGAGCATGAAGAAAGATATACATCCGAATTTCGGTATGACGACAATTTCCTGCGCGTGCGGTAATGTGATGAATGTGGGTTCGACGGGCAAAGACATGCACATTAACGTGTGTTCGGCCTGTCATCCATTCTATACGGGTAAATCCTCCATGGTAGATACCGAAGGACGTGTGGAGCAGTTTAATCGGCGGTATCGTCAAGCCGCCAAGGCTTAGTTTTTTCAGAGACAAGGGGCATACGAGACCAATGGGTTTCGTGGCCCCTTTTTTCGTGCCCGGATTCGAGACGCGTACTGCCGGACCAGCGACGAGCCGTAGCCAGCGAGGGAAAATTCATGATTGACGAGAAAATGGTTGACCGGATATTGGTGCGATTGCCGGAGCTGGAATCCTTGCTTTCGCGGCCGGAAACGGCTGCCGATCAGACGATTTATCGTAAGCTGGTTAAGGAGCATTCCCATATCAGGAAGTCGGCAGACCGCGCATCGGTGTACCGGGATCTAACACGCCGCATTGCCGAGAATCGTGCTCTGTTGGATGATGCCGATGCCGAATTGGCCGAAATGGCTGAACAGGAATTACCGGAGTTGGAGGAGGCCTTGCCGGCGGCGGAGGAGGAATTGCTGTTGAGTTTATTGCCGCCCGATCCGGATGATGATCGTAATGCGGTTGTTGAAATCCGGGCAGGAACCGGTGGTGATGAAGCGGCTCTGTTTGCTGGTGATCTTTTCCGGATGTATTGCCGGTATGCCGAATCTCGCGGCTGGCGCACAGGTATTGTAGATGCGAGTCCCAGTGAACTGGGTGGCTACAAGGAAGTGATATTTACGGTTGAGGGGGAAAACGTATACGGATGGCTGCGGTATGAGAGTGGCACGCACCGGGTGCAGCGCGTCCCGGAGACAGAGGCGCAGGGTCGCATTCATACTTCGGCTGCGACCGTGGCTGTCTTTCCAGAGGCACAGGAAGAAGACGAGTTGGATATACCGGCAGACGAGATCCGCATTGATATATTCCGCTCTTCTGGTCCTGGTGGACAGAGTGTAAATACAACGGACTCGGCGGTGCGGATTACCCACTTACCGACGGGGGTGACGGTGCAATGTCAGGACGAAAAGTCGCAGCATCGCAACCGGGAGAAAGCTTTCGGGGTCTTGAAAGCGCGTATATTGGATCTAAAGCGGCAGGAAGATGCCGCTCGCCAGGGAGCGGAGCGGCGTTCGCTGATTGGTACAGGCGATCGCAGTGGACGGATCCGCACTTACAATTTTCCGCAGAGTCGGTTGACCGATCATCGGATTGGCTTATCCCTTTATAGTTTGGATCGAATCATCGAGGGTGAACTGGCTGATGTTGTTGAGCCTCTGCGCCAGCATGCGCAGCAGGAAAAGATGCAGGCGCATTTCAAGGATATCTGAGGGGTACTAGATACCATCGCCGCGGGTAAAGTGCAGGCCGCATTCCTTGTGCAGCTCGGGTGATTCCCACCACCAGCGGCCCGCACGTTCATCTTCGCCTTCCTGGCAGGGGCGCGTGCAGCACTCGCAACCGATCGAGAGGTAGCCTTTATCGTACAGTCGATTATAGGGAACATTATGTCTTTGGCAGTATTCCCAGAGTTCGACCTTTGACCAATGCAGGAGTGGGTTGACTTTGAGGCGACCGGGCTGAACAGGGTCATCCTCGACAAGACTGATCTCCTTGCGTGATTCGCCTTGGTCACTACGCCGCCCGGTAATCCAGGCGTCGGCGCCTGCCAGAGCTCGTCTTAAGGGTTCCACTTTGCGGATGCCGCAGCATTCCTGCCGGTTTTCGACGCTTTCCCGGAAGGAGTACATGCCTTTTTCGCGTTCCAGTTGCTCGACGGCCTCATGGCGCGGGAATACCCACTCGACATTAATACCGTAGCGTAGCCGGACTTGCTCGGCGCATTGGTAGGTCTCCTCTGGTAGGCGCCCTGTATCCAGTGAAAATATGCGAATGTGTTTTTCAAGTCGGTGCACCATGTCGAGCAGAACGAGTCCGCCGAGCTGGAAGCTAGTGGCCATGACAACGCGGTCATCATAGAGATCGATGGTTTCGCGCAGGATGGCGGCGGCATCGTGTGGATCGATATTTTGCATGCGCGCGAGTAGTGCTATCATTTCATTTCCGCGGGAATAGGTTGATGGGTGAGCAGAGTGGCTTTCTGGATGCTGATGCAGTCAACGGGACAGGCATCCACGCAGGCATTACAGCGGATGCAATCTTCCTGGTTAATCCAGATAAGTTTCACCTCATCCTGCTTTTCGGCAATATCCCATCCCGCAACGGTTCCGTCCGGGTTATAATGGAGTTCTTTGATTTTCAGGATACAATTGGGGCGTGGTTTGGCCTTGATGCACCAATCGCAATAAATGCATTTGTCTGCATCGATTTCGTATTTGTAGCTGCACTGGTAGCAGCGCTGGGCTTCCTCACGGGCGAGGTCCTCGTCGTAGCCGGTTTCCACTTCCGTTGGCAAATCACGGCGGGCGAGATCGACGGTCGGCATTTGCTGTAGGGGCACATAATCCATTTCGCGGATACGGCCGGTTGATTCGGTATCCGCAATCATGACAAAGTTCCGTACGCGCTCTTTGCCGGTAAGAAAGCGATCGACAGCACGTACGCATTCCTTGGCGTGACCAATCGCTTGGATGAGCGAGCTGGCACCGGTGGCAAAATCGCCTGCTGCAAAAATCTTGTTGCGCAAGGTTGTATAGGCGGTGCCGCTCTTGAGCCACTGGTCTTCTGCCACGAGGTCACTTTGCAAGGTTTTGTCAATCCAGGCGGTATCGGGAAATTGTCCTGTGGCGAGGAGGACCGTATCGGCGGGGATTTCGAATTCGCTATCCGGAATTTCCATGGGGCGTCGGCGTCCGCTGGCGTCGGGTTCCCCGAGTTCGGTCCGTACAAATTGCATGGCGCGAATGTGCCCGTTTTCGCCGATGTAGGCTTTCGGCGTCACCATGGTCTCGAGCGGAATATGTTCGTGCTCGAGTTCTTCGATTTCGCCTGGTGTAACCAGCATTTCATCCACGGAACGACGATACCATACTTTTACCTTGCCAGCGGGAATACGGAGGATAGAGCCTGGAGCCACACCAGCGGCGTTTTCCTCTTCGATCTGCACCGTTGTGGCCCCCAAGCGCCGCGCGGTACGGGCGCAGTCCATTGCGGTGAAGCCGCCGCCGACGATGACGACATGTTCGCCAATGGAGCCTTTTTCATTCTCATTGATTTCCAGGAGGAAATCGAGACCATGACGGATACCTTTCAAGTCGCTTCCCGGGAGCTGCAGCAGGTTCGGGCGCAGCGTGCCTGCAGCCATGACCACAGCATCAAAATCTCCAGCAAGGCTGGCGAGGGTGATATCGTTGCCGATGCTTGTATTGCAAATGATCTTTACGCCGAGGGCCGTGATTTGAGCGATTTCCTTGTCGATGATATCGCGAGGCAGGCGGAAGACGGGAATGCCTTGGTTCATCATGCCGCCTGGTTTGTTGTGCTTCTCGTATACGGTTACGTCATGGCCCATCAGGGCCAATTGGCGTGCGGCTGCAAGTCCGGCCACACCGGCTCCTATAACGGCAACAGTTTTGCCGCTGGGCTTGTACCATTTATCGAGGATCACGGGATCCTGCCCGCCGAAATCGGAGGCGGAGCGCTTGGAGAAACAGATGGCAACGGAATCTCCCAGCCCGTCCCAACCGTGGCGGCAAGCGGCTTCGCAGGGGCGTGAGCAGACGCGGCCGAGAACAGCCGGAAACACGTTGTCGCGAAGATTGATTTTGTAGGCTTTGTCGTATTCGCCGCGCAAGATGGCATCAAGGTATCCGGGAATATCCGTGTCGGCCGGGCATGCTTTCTGGCAGGGAACATTTGCGGCAGACCATTGGAAATCCTTGGGTGCGGTGGCTTCCCCCTTGGTCTTGGAAAGGGCCGAGAAGTTGTAGGGTGTGTCAGCCTCCTGTCGTTTATCCTGGTAGCCGCCCATGGTGCAGCAGGGCGTCGTGAGTTTGTGTTGGAGCGGTTTGTCGGTGTGCCGGGCTTGTGCGAGAATTGCCTGCATCGCTGGTGCGGTGCTGCCTTTGGCAATGGCTTGTTCGGCGAATACGCGTGCGGAATGCACATCGCCTCGTGAACGCCTTCGGCCATGGTAGGCGCGTGCAATGAGTTCGCAGATTTTGAGCTCATCAGGGGGTCCGAGGCGGCAGAGCAGTTGAACGGCTTCGTCGCATTTGTTGGCTTCGATGAGGACTTCGGCCTCTTGTAATACATGATCCATCATATGGGGTCCTTTAGCTTTAAGCGGGGATCATCTCTTTGAATGCGGGCACACCCACGCGATCGATGAAATCGCAAAAGATTTCGTTTTTCTGCCGTTTGTCCAGATAGGTGTCGAGAATGCGTCGTATGGCTGGCACGAGTTCTTCGGTGCGGACGTCAAATAGCTCTTCGGCGATGCGGCCTGCGCCATGCAGTTTGCCGCCGACAAATACGGTGAAGCTCTCGTCGGAACCGCCGTTTTCGTCGTTGCGGATGCGGCGTCCGCGCAGGCCGATATCGGCCACCCAGGCCTGGGCGCAATTATTGGGGCATCCGGTGAGGTTTACGCGTAACGGGCCGATTTTACGCCAGTAGGTTTCATCGTCGGCGAATGCATCGTGCAGCCGATGATAGGCGTCGGGCGTATCGGATACTGCCAGGCGGCACATGGTCGTGCCCACGCATGCGACAATATCGGGCAAGTGATCGAGGCCTTCTGTCTGCAATCCTGCGTCGTGTAATGCTGCTACAACTTGCTCGGCTTTGCTTGCCGGGACATCCCGTATTTCGAGATTTTGGCGGTTGGTGAACATAATGTCGCCGTTGCCGTTCTGGCGGGCAATATCGAGAATATCGTTGGTGCTTTTGGTTCGCAATTCAGAGCGTGGAATAATGACGCGAACCGTGACGCGGTCACGCTGGATTTGCGGTACGACAGGCTCTCCATTCAGGATGGGCCGTCCGATATCAGGAATTGGCGATGTGGCCTTTTCGATGCGATCGACACCCGCAATGCCACGCGCCTGCATGATTTCCAGTAGCCGGTCGCCAAATGCGGATGCCCCCATTTCGTCGACAACCACCTTTAGGCGCGCAAAGGCACGCTTGCGGCGATTGCCATAGCGGCGAAAGGCCTCGACAGTGGCGCGGCTTACGGCGAGTACGAGATCCTCAGGTACCCAGTCAAAAATGACTTTGGCTAAATACGGGCGTGCCCCGAGTCCGCCACCGGCGTGAAATTTCCAGCCGGTTACGCCGTCGCGTACCACGGGCACCCAGCCCTGGCAATTCATCAGGGTCTGCGCCCCGGCCTCGTTGGCGCACGCCACACTGATCTTGTGTTTGCGGGGGAGGTTACGCTGATTTTGGATTTCGTTGTCTTCCGCGAGCATCCGGATGATCCTGGCGGCATCACCGGTCTGGTAGGGGCTATCGCCAGCAAGGGAAGACCCCACCACATTACGCGGTACATCGCCGCAGGCGTTCTTCGTGGTGATGCCAACTTCGGCCATTCCTTCGAGAATCTTGTGGATGTCTTGCTGGCGGATCCAGTGGAATTGAAGCGTTTGGCGCGTGGTGATGCACAGTTCACCTTGTCCGTAGGTTTCGGCGAGATCGACAGCGCGTTGAAACTGGGTTGTGGTCATGCGGCCTCCGGGCGTGACCACACGAATCATAAAGAACCCGGGTTGCAATTGCGCATACACGCCGGACCATTTGTACATGGCCACTTCATTCGGGGATATGGATTCAAGTGGGCGCTTGGCAATCGCGCGAAAATCAAAATCGCACCCTATTTCCATTTTGTCACGTTCGACCTGTGTCAGGTCTTCTTTAGCCGGCATGTGTTCTCCTCTTGTTGCAATCGATCAATGTATGGTATCAAAAGGAAAAGTGCGTAGGATGTAAACATTAGAATGTGGTAATTATTATACATATTATTTACACGTACAGTTTAGTAGGGTTTCGGTTGGGGCGATATTTCAGAGGGGTAAACCCGGCGGGTGCCAAGGGTAGATTCCACTGGGCTTGTCCCGGGGGTGAATGAATTTGCGTAAAGCGGGAGCCATATGCTCTCAATGTTTGGCTCCACCGACATAAGGTCCGTAGGCGGCCAGAATATGAAATGATATGCATGCAGAATTCAAGATAGGTAGTAGGGACAGTCAATTGGCACAGCGACAAGTTGCGGAAGTCTTGTCGATATTTGCAGGCATTGTTCCCGGTATGGGGTTTGATCCGGTGTGGTTTTCTAGTCCTGGCGACCGAGATCAGCAATCGGATCTGCAAGCGGCCCCGCTCGATTTTTTTACGCGCGATCTGGATGATGCCCTACGTGATGGTGTGGTTGACTGTGCCTTGCACAGCGCAAAAGATTTTCCGTATCCCGCGCCTGCCGGCCTTGATTGGTTTTGGTTGCCATCTGCTTATGATCAGCGGGATGTGCTCGTTGGAAGCCAGCAGCCGAGCGTGGTGGGCGTGAGTAGCGCGCGACGTCGGGCCTACGCGCAAAAGCGTTTTCCGGATGCGCAATTATTGCCATTGCGTGGAACGATAGAGCGTCGGTTGGCGCAGTTGGATGCGGGGGCCTTTGATGCGGTTCTCATGGCGGGGGTTGCGTTGCAGCGATTGGGGCTGGCGGATCGTGTTGCGCAGTGGATTTCGCTTGATGATTTACCAACACCGGATGGTCAGGGCTCGCTGCTATTCGCTTTTCGTTCGGGCGACACGCGCTTTGAGAGGTTGCGGTCGCTGTTTGTACGACCGGTGAATCTGGCGAGTGCAGGTACGGGCGCGGACACTTGCAGCATGGCGGCGGTTACGGCTCTGCGGCGTGCCGAGGTCTGTTTATATGATGCACTTCTGGATCATCGATTGTTGGAACATGTCCCTGCGGGTGCTTTGAAGATCTATGTTGGCAAACGCAGCGGAAGGCATAGCCACAGTCAGGATGATATCTGTGAACTTCTCGTTCGCTATGCAAGGATGGGCCGTCGGGTGGTTCGTCTTAAAGGTGGTGATGCAGGCATCTACGGTCGACTGGCAGAAGAGGTAGAGGCACTCGATACATTGGCCTTGCCTTATCGTGTACTGCCGGGGGTCAGCAGTGTCAGTTCTGCGACCACCGGCACGGGACTTTTGCTGACGCGGCGCGGGGTTACCGATCGCATCCATATTTTGAGTGGACACAGCGCGGCTGCGCATCATCCGCAAGGTGATGGCTCGCAGACGGAAGTGATTTTTATGGGAACACGGTGTCTGGCTGACATCGTGGCAGAGCGTGTAGCCGAAGGATATGACGTTGCGACGCCGATTGCTCTCGTGTGGGCCGCCGGATTGCCGGAAGAGAAAGTCTTGTGCGGGACGCTGGCGGATATTGTTGAAACGATGCGTGGGGTTGATGCGGGCGATGCACCGGGCTTGATCTTGATCGGGCGCGCGATCGCATCACAATATTTGTATCGCCAGCATGGTGCCTTGCGCGGTATGCGTGTCTGGGTGACGTGCAGTGCAGATGTTCAGGATAAAGCCTGTGCGATCGTGCGGGATTTCGGGGGCATACCGGTATCTTTGCCTATCATTACACTCGTGCCGGAAAAAGTGGATTTTGCATGGGATGACTATGATTGGTTGATTTTGACCTCGCCAGCAGCGGTGCGGTGTTTGCTTGCGGGTGAACATGATGTACGACGGCTTCCGCGAATATTGTGTTGCGGGCCTGGCACCGCCGCTGTGTTGCAGGCCGTGCAGCTTTCACCCGACGCGCAACCGGAAGGTTCTTTCAGTACGGAGGGCGTTCTGGCCATGGCAAAAGCGGTGATAGAAAAGGGCGCGCGCATATTGCGTGTGCGTTCGGATCGTGCCGGCCCGGAATTGGCCGCGCGCTTGAGCGAAGCAGGCTTTGTGGTTGATGATGTTGTGATTTCCCGTAATGTGTCTTTGCCAGTGGCTATGCCCGCGTTTGATGGTATCCTGTTTGCCAGCGCATCGGCCGTGGATGCTTTTGTTGCGCAGTTTGGCGTGAATGCTCTGCAGGGAAAACTGCTTGGTGTAATGGGTACCAAAGAGGTCGGACCATTGTCAGATGCCGGTGTACAGGGGATACGCGTACCGGCTCGCTTTACTTTGTTTGATTCGGTGGCAACGATGGCAGGTGCTTTTGTGGAGAAGGAGATACGAGTATGAATATATTTCCAGATGTACGCTTGCGCCGTATGCGCATGAAGGCGGGCTTGCGCGGACTGCTGTCTGCCCCTGATCCAGCATGGGGCAGTATGATCTGGCCGGTGTTTGTGGTAGAAGGAACGTCCGTGCAAGATCCGATTGCAACCTTGCCGGGACAGTCCCGCATGAGTGTAGATGTTCTCTGCCGGGAATTAGAACCGCTTGTGGCTGGCGGATTGGGCGGCATTCTTTTGTTTGGCGTACCGCATGCGCATGTGAAGACAAGCGATGGCGCGGCCGCATATGCAGAAGATGGTGTTGTTCCCCGGGCCGTGCGGCGGATCAAGGCCGCTTATCCGGATCTGCCCCTTTTTACGGACGTATGTTTGTGCAGTTACACAAGCCACGGGCATTGTGGTCCATTACTAGATGGGACGGTGGATAACGATGCTGCGCTGGTATTGCTGGCTGCTGCTGCGCGGGTACATGCCGAAGCAGGTGCAGATGGTGTGGCACCCAGTGCCATGATGGACGGGCAGGTGCAGGCCATTCGTCGGCAATTGAATGACGTTGGTTTATCGCAGACCGTGATCATGAGCTATGCCGTCAAATTTGCCTCGGCGTGTTATGGTCCTTTTCGGGATGCGGCCGCGAGTGCGCCGCAGGCGGGCGATCGGCGCGGTTATCAGATGGGACCGGGGTCGGTTGCGGAAGCGCTGCGCGAGGCACAGCTGGATGAACAGGAGGGCGCTGATATTCTCATGGTCAAGCCCGCAACGTTCTATCTGGATGTGATTGCAGCCGTCCGAGCGCAGTCCAAGCTTCCGCTGGCCGCCTACAATGTGAGCGGGGAGTATACCATGCTGCATGCGCTCGCCAATTCCGGTGGCGGGGATCTGCATGCGCTAGTGCGGGAAAACATGATGGCAATCCGTCGTGCGGGGGCCGATATTCTGATCACGTACTGGGCGAATCAATACAGGGATATATATGGTCAGCAGTGAGCAATGGTTTGCGCGAGCGCAGAAAGTGATTCCTGGGGGGGTAAACAGTCCTGTACGCAGTTTTCGTGCGGTGGGAGGAAACCCTTTTTTTGTAAAGCGTGGGGCAGGCAGTCGGATCTATACGGAGGATGGACGTGAGCTGATCGACTGCTGTCAATCCTGGGGGGCTTTGCTTTTCGGGCATGCGCATCCGATGATCGTAGAGGCGGTCGAGGACGCGCTGGAACAGGGCACCTCTTTTGGTATCGCAACGGCGCGTGAAGTGGCTTTCGCTGAGCTATTGTGCGGCATGATTCCCGGAATGGATATGGTGCGTACTGTTAATTCGGGCACGGAGGCTGTCATGACCGCGATCCGTCTGGCACGCGGTTTTACAGGACGCTCCTGCATCCTGAAGTTTGACGGCTGTTATCATGGGCACAGTGATGCCATGCTTGTGAAGGCTGGCAGCGGGCTGCTCAGCGGGGCCGAAAGTTCGTCGGCTGGTGTGCCTGCCGCAACGGCGGCAGATACGCTGGTGGTTCCGTATAACGACATTGACGCCGTTGAAACTGTGATGCGCAGCCGGGGCGATGATATTGCCGGTATCATTGTCGAGCCTGTGGCGGCTAATATGGGACTTGTGCTGCCGCGACCCGGGTTTCTGGAAAGATTACGCGAATTGGCAGACGCGGCAGGCAGCTTATTACTCTTTGATGAAGTGATCACGGGATTCCGATTTGGCCCGACTACCTATGGCAATCTGTGTGGTGTGCCGCCGGATCTGACGTGTCTGGGAAAAATTGTGGGTGGGGGGCTTCCACTTGCTGCGGTCGGGGGACGTCGGGCGGTGATGGCGATGCTTGCGCCGTGTGGTCCGGTGTATCAGGCGGGTACATTGAGCGGAAATCCGTTGGCGGTAAGCGCAGGGCTTGCGATGCTGAAGATGCTGGCGGATGGTGGGATCTATCGGAAACTCGATGGGCTGGGGCAACAGGTAGCCGCGGCGGTTGGGCAGCAGGGCAGGGCAAATCTCTTCCTGCAACGGTTGGGAGGAGCCTTTACGCCATTTCTGACGTCTGCGGCCCCGCAGAATCTTGCGGATGTCCAGGCCTCGGATCTGGCTGGTTATGCGGAATTGTTTCAGCGTGCCCTTGCGCATGGCGTGTATTTGCCACCATCGCCATACGAGACAGCCTTTATCAGTGCCGCGCATACGACCGCAGATATTGCCGCGATATCCGCGGTATTCTGTGTTTGAGTCTGGCGATCTTTCGTGCTGTGGTGTGGTGATCTTGTCCGCTTGCGGTAAAAGGGCTTTACGAATCGATCGATTCCGGTAGTTAGTATCAATTAAAATCAATTGGAGGCGAATATGACGGGAGCATCCTTGTTGCTGTATGTCGTGAGTGTGGTATTGGCAGGTATCGCCGTTTTTGGTGCGATGGCTTACATCATGCACAAACAAGAAAGTTTGCAATCTGCCGGGCAGCAGCACGTTTTCTGGCATGCATTACGCGAGTTGATGGTTGTGCCTGGCGGCTTGCTTATCTTCCTTTTTTCTCTAGCGGCTCTGTTGCCGGGGTTAGGTCTGGCTGGCGAGGCAGGGGGCAATCTTTCACATGGTGTACGCGTTGCGATTCTTGCTGCGACGGCCTGGGTGCTGATTCGATCCCTGGCTGTAGGGCGTCAGCTGATCTTGATTCGTCACGATATCCATGCATCTGATAATCTGGAGGCCCGCCGGATTTATACCCAAATCCGGGTAATTGAACGGTTGCTGGCCGTAGCAATTGTTGTGATAGTGCTGGCTTTGATTTTGATGAGTTTTGAGCGGATGCGTCAAGTTGGTGTGAGCCTGATCGCTTCGGCGGGCGTCATCGGTGTTATTATTGGTTTTGCCGCCCAACGCACGATTGCAACGGTTTTAGCGGGATTGCAAATTGCCCTGACGCAGCCGATCCGGCTGGATGATGTCGTGATTGTGGAAGGCGAGTGGGGCTGGATTGAAGAGATTACGCTGACGTATGTTGTGGTGAAGGTATGGGATTTGCGGCGCTTGATAGTGCCGATCCAGTATTTTATTGAACAACCATTCCAGAATTGGACGCGGACCTCAGCTGATATTCTTGGGACCGTATTCTTGCATACGGATTATCGTGTGCCGGTGGAAGAGGTACGGGCGAAGTTGCATGAAATCCTTGAGTCATCACCGCTGTGGGATCGCAAGGCCTGGTGCTTGCAGGTGACGGAGGCGCGTCCGGCAACACTGGAATTGCGTGCCCTGATGAGTTCCCGTAACTCGCCCGAGGCCTGGGATCTGCGCTGTCTGGTGCGCGAAAAGCTATTAGGTTGGTTGCAGGAGACCTATCCACAATATCTACCGCAGACGAGAGTTTCACTGACCGCGGATCAGGGGGACGATGGTAATCTCGAGGGAGGGAGCACCCGGGGCGGAAACGGCCCAGTCGCGTGAGATCCGCATGCCCGGCACCCATATCAGGCCGTTGCCTGAGACCAGCAGCGGGATTTCACCACGCTGCTTCTCGGGAACTTTTGCGTCCGTGAAGATATCCTGCAGTTTCCGGCTGCCAATTGCACCTGTCATGTGGATGCGATCTCCTTCCCGTCGTGTCCGGATATGCAAGGTTTCCCCAGGTTTAGGCGGGCGAATATGGCATGTGGCCGGTAAGGTGCCGGGCACTTGGGGAGGCTGCGGGATATAGCCGTGATCGGATTTGATGATAACGTCGCAGGCGAGTTCGGGAATCTGTGTTTTGCCGTTTGCTTGCAGGGGATAATCGCGATTACTTTCAATCGTAGTGGATGTTGGTTCCAAGGCGAGATACTCATAAACGTGCCGGATTTCATGTTGTGGTGAGAGCATGATGCAATTGCCGGCTTTCCCATTCATCGCGAGGTCATCGATCCGACGGATTGTATCGTGGTAGCACGTGGGGATACCATACTGGCGCAGCCAGCGCGTTAGCACCCGCAAGCGAATGCTGATCGGATTTGTACGATAGGATTGCAGTATGATCTGGTTGGGTCTGGATAGCGGCGAGATTTCTTTGGCCGCCTCGCGGGCGCGCGTTTGGAAGTAATTTTCGTCCGCAGTTGCCATCTGGGCGCAGCGTAGGATGGCATTCTCTATTTGTGGGTTCAGATGTTGGCGCAAAGAAGGAAGAATGATGTGCCGAATGGCATTGCGCTTGTAGTGTATATCGGTGTTGGTGCTGTCTTCGCGCCAGGTCACATTCTGATCTGCCAGATAGGCCACGATATCGCGGCGGTCGATATGGAGTAGGGGACGTATGATCCGCATGTCAAGGCGGGTACTATCTCTTTGCATCCCTGTGAGTGATCCGGGGCTGCAACCTCGGGCAAGATTCAGCAAGACGGTTTCGACCTGATCATTGCGGTTATGCGCGGTGAGCAGGGCATCGGCCTGTTCCGCTTGATAGATATTTTGGAAGAAGGCATAGCGCTGCTGACGTGCTTCCATTTCGATTGAGTTGCCTGACGCGCGGGCTGCCGCCGGAATGTCGACACGACTTGTGCTGCAGGGGAGTTGGTGTTGCACACAAATCTGCTTGACCCATTCACTGTCTTGCTTTGATTCCGCTCTGATTGCGTGATCCATATGGCAGATGTGCAGTTCGAGCGAAAAAGGTGTGGCCAATCCTGCCAGAGCATGCAGGAGTGCCATGGAATCGGCACCACCTGAAACGGCTACAATCAACTTGGTGCCCTGCCGGCAGAGACCGAGCGATTGAAGCTGTTCGGCTAGCTGGTCTGGCAAGTGCGGCTTATGCTGTGTCATGGCTGTATGTTGCTATTTTCATGTTCTGTGCCTTATTGGGTCTGCTGCTGAAACATCGGCTGATATCACGTATACAAGTTATACCGCATATTTGGTTATGCCTTTCTGGCTCTATCTCATTGGTCGTGTACAAGGGCTAGATGCGCCCCCTTATCACCTCAGCGCATAGCGTGCAACTCATGGTTGGCTGAATTCGATTCCCATCTCGGTTGCGATGGTTCGGAGCCGTTTATCTTTTGTCCACAACCGGCACCCGTCCAAATGACAAGCTGCCAGTAAATGCACATCAATCAGGCCAACACCGCGTCCCATGAGAGCGTGTCGCTCAAGGAACAGCAGCAGCTCGCCGTCCTCGACCTTGTTCACAGGCGGAAGGGCGTGCAACAAGGCAATGATTTCCTTCCGGTTCGTCAAGTTACCGCAGGCCAGTTCCCCCAAGACAAAAGGATGCATGCCAACCTCGTCCAATTCCAAGAGTGCGGCGAGATTACCGCTCCGCACGTGGAAGTGGTCGACCCAGACGGAGGTGTCCACGAGCACCACTATGTCGTCCTCCGGCGGGGAATGTGCTTGACGCACGGTTCGGAACCACCGAGTGCCACCAAACGCCGCGCGCTGTAGCGTGCGACAAGGGTTTCAAGCCCCATGCGCACCAGAGCGGTCTTCTCCTTGATGCCGGTGAGTCGTGCTGCTTGAGCCAAAATTGCGTCGTCAATGTTGAGTGTTGTTTTCATGCATACAAATATGGTTGATTCGGATGTATGTGTCAAGCCGCCAATGCGGGGCCGTCAGGGCAAACGCATCTTAATGCTGAGATGATTCGTGTTTTTGCGATATTGCGTTATCTGGTTATGCAGTTGACTCAACCTGACACCACAACTTGTGATGGGCGAGTATCTGTTCGCGGGTTCGCACCACTCCGGGAACGGTTGTCCCACGGATGGCAAAGCCGTCCCACGGATGACGTATCGAT
>JBLRXB010000033.1:0-15069 GCA_047920915.1 Kiritimatiellia bacterium | reverse complement strand
GGTGATATCCGGGCGCAGAACCGAACGACCGGCTGAGGTGTTAACGCGGTTTCGGATCCTTCCGCTCTGGTATTATGAAAATGTGCAAAAGAAGGTATCGGCGGATGTTACCGAGGCGGAAGATGTGGCGTCGTTGGGCGCCGGGGCGGAAAGTGTATCGCGATACATGCGCTTGTGGCCACTGGGCGTGTATCGACGCGCGGACGGTCACAGCCTGACGCGCATTCCTGATTTGTGGCCGCTGCGCAATACGCCCGCCATCGAGCGGAATTGGGCTCCTTTGTGGACGTTGTATCGCCATGAGCGAGCCCAGGGTCGGTATCTGTCGGAATTGCTTTGGGGGCTTGTGCGGGTAGAAGCCTCGGCGGGGGAGCGGGAGTGGAGCGTATTTCCTGTGATTTCCTCGCACCAGGGGGCAGATACGCGATCGTGGCGCTTTCTCTACGGGTTGTTGGGGTATCAACGTGATGGTTTGCAAAAATCCTATCAAGTGTTATACTTTCTGCGCATTCGGCGTCGGGTGTGTGCGACTGTGATGCAGGAAAATGAAGGAGTGTTATTGCCGTGATAACGAGGGAACCGGAGTTTTTTCCAGAGCCGAAGTATTGGGTTGGTCGTATTGGTCGCAGCGTGATTCTGTCTGTGCGCGAGGCGGGGCGAGCCTTGCTATTATTGTTGACGGCCTTGGTGGCGATGCGGACGATGTTCCAGCGGCGTGCCCGGCATGAGATCGTGAAGCAGATGTTTGTCTTTGGCATCAAGAGTTTGGGGGTGATTACCGTGGTGGCCTTGTTTACGGGCATGATTCTGGCGCTACAGACGGGGTTGGAGTTGCGGCGTTTCAGTCAGGAAGAATTTATTGGGACGGCTGTGATGGTTTCGATGTTACGTGAGATGGGTCCATTTATGACGGGATTGATTCTGGCTGCTTGTGTGGGGTCCGCGATTGCCGCACAAATTGGAACGATGGTGGTGTCGGAGGAGGTGGCCGCGCTGGAAATCATGTCGATTGATCCCGTGCGTTTTGTGGTGATGCCGCGCTTGGTGGCGATGATGCTGATGACACCGCTATTGGCGTTTTATACTTGTGTCATGGGGGTCATCGGCGGTGGGATCGTGGGTTCGACGCAATTGGGTCTTTCCTGGGCGGCCTATCTTGATAATGCGACGCGCTGGGCGGAGGTCAAGGATTTGCTGGTGGGTCTGCTCAAGGCTTTCCTGTTTGGTATCATCATAACGACGGTGGCGTGTCATGAGGGTTTTGCCACGACGGAGGGTGCTGTGGGTGTGGGACATGCCACGCGGCGTGCGGTGATTAGTTCCTTTTTGCTGATTTTGATTGTCGGGTATTTTGTGACGAGGCTTTTTTACGTATAGCGACAGGAAACACCGAGCTACAGGGAACGGGAGGATCGGGTATGGGTGATGCAGAAAATAAATCGCTGAGTATTGTCGTGATTGGCGCATCTGGTGATCTGGCACGCAAGAAGATCATACCGGCACTTTTTGCGCTCTATTGCCAGGATCGTTTTCCGGAAGATTTCCGGATATTTGGTTTTTCGCGAACGGCGTACACCGATGCGGCGTTTCGTACGGTTCTGGAGCAGCATCTGACGTGTCGCTATGCAGCGGGCGATTCGTGTGCGGTGCGAATGGAAGCTTTTCTTGCGCGTTGTCATTATGTCGCCGGACAATATGGCGCACGTGATGCGTATCTGGACTTGTTTGCGCGGATGCAGGAGGTTGAATCGAGTCGGGACGTAAATCGTTTGTATTATCTTTCCATCCCGCCTTCGATATTTCTAGATGTGGCAGATGGTCTTGGGGGTGCTGGCCTGGTGCAGTGCGGGGTCAGTGATCCTTGGTCCCGCGTTGTGATCGAGAAGCCTTTTGGGAGTGATCGTGCCAGTTCGGATGAGTTGGTGCGGGGGATGTCGCGGGTGTTCCGGGAGGCGCAGACATTTCGGATTGATCACTATCTGGGTAAAGAGGTTATCCAGAACCTGATGGTTTTGCGCTTTGCTAATTTGGTATTCGAGCCGTTGTGGAATCGTACTTACATTGAAAGCGTTCAAATCTCCTGGAAGGAAAATTTGAGTGTTGCGGGGCGAGCGGGGTATTTTAATGATTACGGGATTATCCGGGATGTGATGCAGAATCATTTGTTGGAGATTCTTGCCCTGACGGCGATGGAGCCTTGTGCCAAGTTGGATGCGGGCCATATCTGTAACGAGAAGATTCGCGTGTTGCGTAGTATTAAGCCGTTGGAGCTGGATCGCATTGCGGTGGGGCAATACACGGGGGCAACGGTGGATGGGCAGGCGATTCCGGGGTATCTGGAAGAAGATAACGTGCCGAAGGATTCGCGGACACCGACGTATGCGGCGGCTGTGCTGGAGATCGACAACGAGCGTTGGCAAGGGGTACCTTTTCTGATTGTTGCAGGCAAGGGATTGGATCGTCGCCACACCGAAATCCGGATTCGTTTTCGTCCGGTGGTCGGAGGCATGTTTGCTGATTATACAGCGGGGGTTGGTGCCAATGAGCTGGTGATTCGCGTGCAGCCGGACGAGGGGATTTATTTACGTGTGGCGGCAAAGATACCGGGGAGTCCATTACGTCTAAAAAAGACGGAGTTGGATTTGCAGTATCATCGCGTGTTTGATGAGTTAATCCCGGATGCGTATGAAAGTCTGCTTTTGGATGCGCTGCGGGGAGACAAGAGTCTTTTTATTCGTAAAGATGAGCTGGCGGCCGCTTGGGATGTGTTTACACCGGTCTTACACGCCTGGGATGCTGCCGATGTGCTGCCGGAGTCCTATTCTTTTGGTAGCGCATCGACCGAAGGCGCGCGCGCTTTGGCGGGACGATTCGGGATGGCTCCTGATCAGTTATAAGGAAGGGATGTTTATGGAATATCGGGAATTTCCTAACAAACAAGCGTTGGAAGATGCGGGGCTAGCCCTTTTGGCGGGTGCGATGTGTCAAGGGGATGCTTCGCCGCGAGCACTGATGCTCACGGGTGGCAGTACGCCTTTTGGTATTTATCAGGCTTTAGGGGCGCGGGGGCTGAAGGCGGATCCTGGGCTGCATGTGTATGTAAGTGATGAGCGCTATGTTCCCTTGGAGACGGGCGACAGCAATTACGGGCGGATGCGTGGGATGCTGGATGCGGTTGGTGTTCAGCATCGGGTTATTGTCGACAGTGGGGTTCCGCCGGCGGTGGCTGCCTCCCGTTATGCCAATGACCTGGCGCAGTTGATAGAAAAGGGCGTCTCCCTGCCGTTGGGCATTTTGGGTCTTGGGGGTGACGGGCATGTGGCCGCATTGTTTAATCGTGAACAAATTGATCGGTCGCGGGGGCGTTTAGCGATGGCGGTTCATCGTCCGGATGGTATGACGGGTATTACGTTGACCCCCGAAATGTTGTGTAAGATTTCACGTCTGGTCTTCTGGGTTTGTGGCCCCGGCAAGGCGCAAGCGGTTGATGCGCTGTTGCACCGTCCGGAGGAGATACCGGCAGGACTTGCGCTTGCGGATGCCCCAGACGTTGCGGTATGGTATAGCCCGTTGGATTAAGCGAGAAAAGGAGTAGATCATGAAAGCAGCCGATTGCCAGGGAACAGAGCAGCACGAGGGACATCTTTGCGTATTAGCGTCGGAAGGGAAGCTGGCCGAGATACGTGCCTGCGTTACCGCGCCGAAGTTTATTTGCTTCAATTGCGGGCGTGTGGCCGATGCGGATAAGAATTTATGTAATCCGATGCCGCTGGAACACTGAATGACTGACACGGTAGAGTGGTCGGGGTGCGTCAAGCGAATTGGAGGCGCTCTGGATCTGAGGCCGCATGAGTGGCGATTTGTGACGATTTTGCGTGCGGTCTGTATGCGTGTGTTTGTTTTGCTCTGCAGCATTGTTCTGTTTGCTTGTTTGGGGATGGGCTGTGCGGGGCCGTTTGCGGTGCGAGGTAATAGCGGCCGTGAAGATCCTTTTCTGGTGTATGCGGATATTCCCGGGTTTGTGGTTATACAGGGAGAAAAGAGTCGTGCGCTGGTAAGGCTTGATCAGGATGCGAGCGTTATTTGCAGTCGGCACGAAGATGGTTTTCCGCTGATTATGGAGCATCCATCGGGTGCGCAGCACTGGTACGCTGATCGGCATGCGGATCGTTTGCTGATCGGGCTGGCGGATTCGTCAGGGGTGCCTTCCGGTGATTGGCGCATCACGCAGCAAGACTTGGATGGTGTAGCCACGAGGCGCACTGTTTATCTGGATGGGGGCAACGGGGCGGAAGTTGCGCTTACCATCGAACGCGAGATTCGCATGCTGGGGGCGCATGCGCTGGGAGCATTCTTCTCCGGTGAATTGCCGGCTGGTCTGCGTGTGTCAGGGTACGAGAGTCGTACGGTTTTTGCGAATCCCGGCCCGCTACCTTGGCCGCGGGGAAACGCGGTGCCGCATATCCGGACGGAAGGGGATATCTTGCGCCGCTCGGATGCGGTGTTCATCTTGCATGTGCAGGCAGAGTCTGGAGAGATGCTTGCCCGGCAGGTAAAGGGGGCGTCAGCAGCGGTGGCGTCCGCGTTTGTGGGGAGGGGCTCGGATACGGATGGCTTCCGGATTGTATTGCCTGTTGATTTTGTGCTGCCGCGTATTGCCCTAATTGATCGGACCATGGGTATGTTGACATTGATTGCTTATACGCCCCCACCGGTCACGATATCGGCGCGCGACGTGAACCAGCATCGCGTGGATCCGGAAATTCAGCTCGCCGGTGTTGATGGGAGTGCGCGCTGGTACCGGGTTGTGACCGCTGGTGTTGCGCTTCCTTTAGCTACTGGTGGCAGCGTGCGTCATCATCGGCATACGTTTCATGTGCAGGGGGAGGTCGAGCGTTTGCTGCGTGTTGGGGCCGCTTTTTGTCGTTTGCCGCTTGACGATCTTGTGGCAGCGCTGGCGTTGCTGGAGAGGGGGCAGGAGCCATGAGTACGGAGCTTGAAACGTGCAATGCTGTTGCGGCGGCCACGGCGTTTGCGAAGAGTGGCATGTATGCCATTGTCGGGCGCGCCAATGTTGGTAAGTCGTCACTCATGAATGCACTGCTTTCCGACAAGGTGAGTATCGTGAGTTCGGTGGCCCAGACGACACGCAACCGGATACGGGGTATTTATACCGATAGTCGTGGGCAGCTTGTTTTTCTCGATACGCCCGGGGTCTTCAAAGCGCCGCATGATCTGGGTCGGATTATGAATAAGGCTGCCCGATCGTCCGTGGAAGGTGTGGATGGGGTTGTTTTGGTATTGGATCCCTCTTGCCCGTTACGCGATGAAGATGTGGGTTGGATGCGCAAATTATCCCGCAGTGATGCAGGGGTGCATATCGTTTTGAACAAGCAAGATCTTCCGTGGGCGTATGAGAGTGCTTGCCGGCAGGCTTGGGACGAGGCGTGTGCTACGGTGGAAGTGCCCGCAGTCGCGAGCTGGTACTGCGTGTCAGCCTTGCGTGGCGAGGGCATCACCGCGCTTGTGGCGGATTTGTTTGCTGCGGCACCCGAGGGGCCGGCCATGTTTCCAGAGGATGTGCTTACGGATTTCCCGCGTCAATTGGCAATCGCGGATGTCATTCGCGAGAAATATTTTCATGTATTGCGGGATGAAGTTCCGCATGATTTAGCGGTTCGCATTACGGCGTTAGATGAGGCGGGTACGGATTGGACGATCCATGCCGATATTCTCGTGAATCGTGCATCCCAGAAGGGGATTGTGATCGGGGATAAGGGGCGGCTTTTGCGCCGGGTGAAGCGCTCAGCCACGCGGGAGATTGCCGAGATGTACGGGGTAGATGTTTCTTTACACCTCTGGGTTAAGATCGAAAAGAACTGGTCGCGCAACTTTTGGATTTTGCGTCAATTGGGTTATGAGTAAGGGGGTCTGGGGTTGTATCGGCTTCGTTCGCTATTAGCATGGGGTTTCTTGGGTGTGTTGGTTGTGGCAGGGTGTATTGCGCCCTGGTTTTTCGGCACCTGGGAGATGTGGTGGTTCTGGCCGTTTAGCGCAGTTCTGGCTGGGGGCATGGTCTTTGGTGGTGCGTCCTTGTTTCTGCGAGATGGCAATTTTCCTGCGCGTGTTCTGTTGTCAATGGGGCTCTGTGTGCCGTTTCTTGTGTACCTATTGGTACGCTGGTGGGTGAGTGATGCTGTGTTTCTGGATGCGGAACGTTCGGTGTTGTTGCATATTACGGGGGTATGGGTTGGTGTAATGAGTGCCTGTTTTGTGCGGGAACGGCATGTCTCTGTTTTGTTTGGTTGTTTGTACGTCAGTCTGCTGTGTATGGCTGCATATGGCATCGTGAATCATGTTGTGGCGGGCAGCCGGCTTGTGTTGTGGGCACCACGTTTTGAGCAGTATGCGGGGCGTGCTACCGGGCCTTATTTTTGTCCGGATCACTTTGCCGGTGCTATGGAGCTATTGATTTGCATGGGGTTGGGATTGCTGTTGGATCGTGCCAGCTGCGGCGCGCGACGGCTGTTCGGAATCAGCGGCATTGTGTTGGGATTTATCGGGGCTGTGATGACGCTTTCCCGCGGTTCGGGGATGACCTTGGCGGTGATCTGCGGGCTGGTTGTTGTTTTCGGGTTTTATCAGTGGCCAAAACCTGTAAGGCATGCGTGGCGCGTTGTATGTTGTATGCTGGGGCTGATGCTGTTGTTGGGCGGGTTCCTGCTTGCACAGAATTATCGGCATCGATTTGTCACGTATGGTGGTCTTGATCGTGTTGCCGCCAGTGCAGATGAACCGGTCGGGGCGCAGATTATCGAAAAATTGCGTCGCACGTCACGGGGCAGGATGTTTGCGGGTGCTTGGCGTTCCTGGCAAACGGCTCCTTGGTTCGGTGTTGGCCCCGGTATGCATCGGCATATGTGGCCAGCATTTGCGGCATCGGCGGATGGCGATCGGGCGGCGGGGGTCTGGCCGACGCTGCTGAATGATGACTTTCATTCCTATGAAGTGCATAACGATTGGCTGGAATTGCTGCAGGAGCACGGGCTCGTGGGAATCGGGTTGTTTCTACTGGCTTGTGCAGGTGTGGTTAGCATCTACGTCCGGTCCTTTGTTCGGATCGGCCGGGATTGGTCTTGGCATGAGTTTGCCTATATGGATGCGCCCCCGGCTGGTTATTATTTGTTGTTAAGTGGTATGCTTGCCATGGGGGCAATGATGTTTCATTCGCTTGGTGACTTCAATTTGCAGATGCCCGGTACGGTATGGATGTTGAGCGTGTTGGTGGGGCTGGGGCTCCGGGTTTCTGTGCCGCTGCGCGCCGTGCCTGGTGAACAATGAAGGTGCTGCCTGCCGGCAGCGCATGCTTGTCGTCGAAATGTGGATAATTCGCCATTGCACTAGAGGTGAATCATGGTAGCATGGGCAAAGTGCTGGATCTGATTTGGTATGTCCGGCTGTTGGGGTGGAGCTAGATCGTAGATTTTGCAAGGGGGCGGTAATGGCCTGGGAATATTCAGAGAAGACCAAGCAACTATTTATGGATGCGGTGCAGGGGAAGCCGGGTACGCATCTTGGTGAAATCGAGAATGCTGATGGGGTGGGAGAGCACGGCTCCATCTCATGTGGCGACGCGATGCGCTTTACATTTCGTGTCGATAGGGATCCGCAGGATCCGCTGAAGGATCGGATTGTGGAGGCGCGTTATTTGACCTTTGGTTGTACCTCGGCGATTGCTGCATCTGAAGCCTTATGTAAAATTATTGAGCAGGAGTCGCGCACACCGATCGAGGCGTTGGCCATTACGAATGGTGACATTGTGGACTATCTTGGGGGGCTACCTGAGCAGAAGGTGCACTGTTCGGTGATGGGGGCTGAAGCGCTGGAGGCGGCGGTTTTCAATTGGGCGCAGAAGCGTGGTGTGGATCTGAAGGCGCTCGGGGTGGATTTGCATGCGGGCGAAGAGGAGGAGGGGCGCATTGTCTGCAAGTGCTTCTCGCTGACCGAGCCTTATATTCGTCGTAAGATCAAGGAACTGAATCTTCGCACGATTCCGGATATTACCCATGCAATCAAGGCTGGTGGTGCATGCATGGCCTGCCACCACAAACCGGGTGGTTTGCAGGATTTACTGGATGAGGCCTGGGGGCGCAAGGACAGCAAGGTGCTGCACGCTGGCGACGCAGATTTGGTTGCGCCGGGCGCGGATTCGCAAGCTGCGGTATTAACGCCGTATCAGCTTGGCAAGCGGATCGACGCTGTTATGGAGCAGGAAGTGTTGCCGATGCTTCGAGCTGATGGCGGGGATGCCGAGATAGTGGACATCAAGGATGCCACGGTGTATGTGCGGTTGCAGGGTGCATGTGCCGGTTGTGCGGGGGCGGCGACAACATTAAAATTGCTGGTGGAGCGCACCTTGAAAGAGCAGATTGACGAACGCATACGTGTTATTGCGGTTGGTCATTGATATTTTCGGGGGCCGCGGAACACATTTTCTACAGACAGGGATGGGGATATGATCTACCTTGATAATAATGCGACTACGGCAATTGCCCCCGAGGTTGTGGCATCTATGGAGCCGTATTTTACCACGGCGTATTTCAATCCGAGTTCGGCGTATGATGCATCACGGGGCCCGTCCAGCGCAATTGCGGCGGCGCGCACGACGGTGGCGCATTTTCTGGGCGGGGTGCATCCGGACGAGATTATCTTTACCGGATGCGCCACCGAGAGCAACAATGCCGCTATTTTTGGTACCATCCGGGCACAATCGGAGCGTCGCCATATTATCACAACGGCCGTGGAGCATCCATCGGTGTTGGAAGTCTGCAAGGAGGCGCGGCGCGAGGGATGTGAGGTTTCGTTCATCGGTGTGAATCGTCGCGGGGAGCTGGATGAGGATGCCTTCGTCAAGGCGCTACGGCCCGACACGTTGTTGGTTTCGCTGATGCATGGCAACAACGAGACGGGGGTGATTTTTCCGATTGCCGCGTTGGCTCGTGTTGTGAAGGAAACCAACCCTGCGATCTTGTTTCATACGGACGCCACCCAAACGGCGGGGAAATTGGCGCTGGATTTGTGCGGTGATCTCCAGCATGTGGACTTGCTGTCGTTTTCGGGTCACAAGCTGCACGGTCCCAAGGGGGTTGGGGCATTGTTTGTGCGGCGTGGCGCGCGCATTCGTCCGTTTCTTTGTGGTGGCCATCAAGAGGGTGGTCGGCGTGCGGGAACCGAGAATGTGGCGTATATCGTGGCATTGGCAAAGGCGTGTGAGTTGGCAACGGCCGCAATGGCAGACGAGGGGGGCATGCGCGATCTGCGCGATCATTTGGAGGCGCGGTTGTGTGCGGCCATTCCCTGGTTGGAGGTGAATGGTGCCGGAGCGGAGCGTTTACCAAACACGTTGAATCTGGCGTGTCACTGTATTGAGGGTGAGTCGATGCTATATCAGTTAGATGCGGCCGGTATTTGCGCATCGAGCGGCTCGGCCTGCACATCGGGTTCGCTTGAGCCATCCCATGTGCTAAAGGCCATGGATATTCCTTTTATGGCGATGCATGGGTCGATCCGGTTCAGTTTGAGTCGCTATACAACGCGGGAAGAGATTGATGCCGTTATTGCGCAGTTTCCGGGCATTGTGGATCGTTTGCGAAGGCTTTCGCCCTATTGGGATGCTTCGCGTCAGGCACCGCGAGGGGCTGCGTGATGCGGATCGTACGAATGGAACCCGCGCGAGCAAGAGAAGACTATACCGACTTTTGATTACCGAGGTGCAGCATGGCAAAGCATGAGCAAGACACCCGTTGGGGTGAGGGTGTGGGGCGGACCGAGACGCAAATTGCCCGGATTGTCTTGCCGCCCGGCGGTTTAAAACTGGAAAACGGCGGTGTTTTGCCGGAGCTCGAAATTGCCTATGAGAGTTATGGTACGCTTTCGCCGCAGGGTGACAACGTGGTGTTTATCTGCACGGCACTTACGGGGGATGCGCATGCAGCGGGCTATCATACGGATCCGGCACGAGATACTGGCTGGTGGGATGCGATGATCGGTCCGGGGCGTGGCATTGATACCCGTTATTACCATGTGATTTGTGCCAATATTCTCGGGGGGTGCAAAGGGACGACGGGGCCTGCTTCCCGGAATCCTTTAATGGATAAGCCTTACGGAGCCGATTTTCCGGTTATTACAGTGGGGGATATCGTTGATGTGCATGTTTTGCTGCTGCGGCATCTTGGTGTTGAGAAGTTAGCGGCCGTGATAGGGGGGTCGTTTGGCGGGATGCAAGTTCTCGAATGGCTTGTGCGCTATCCGGCTATGGTTGATCATGCCGTTTGTATTGCTACGGCAGCCTGTCTTTCTGCCCAGGCACTGGCCTTTGATAGTCTGGCGCGAACGATGATAACCGAGGATGCCGGTTGGTATAAAGGTGATTACTATGCGCATGGCGAGGGGCCGGTTCGTGGATTAGCGCATGCCCGGCAGTTGGGGCACATCACCTATCTATCGCAAGAGATCATGATGGAAAAATTCGGTCGCGAAAGGCGCGATCTTGCAGATGAGGATCTGTCCACGGCCCGCATACCGGAGTTCCAAGTGGCCAGTTATCTAGCGTATCAGGGACAGAAGTTTGTGAGCCGGTTTGATGCCAATTCCTATTTACGGATCATGATGGCCATGGATCAGTTTGATTTGAAGGGGCGTAGTCCTGGCGGGTTGGAGGGGGCTTTTGCTGCCGTATCTGCCAAGGTTCTCGTGGTGGCGGTAAAAAGCGATTGGTTATTTCCGCCCGCCCAATCGAAAGAGATCGCGCATGCCCTTTTGCGTGCAGGAAAGAATGTTTCGTATTGTCAGTTGGACGCACCCTACGGGCATGATGCCTTTCTTGTGGATATCGATAATCTCGTTCAGGCGGTAAGTGCCTTTTTGCCGTGGGTTGCCGATGGGGAAGGCCCCGCGGATGCCTTGCCGCGGGAGAAGGAGACTGCGCCGCTGCCATTTTCGCGTGTGTCCCTTGCTGCGATGATCCGCCGGCATGCGCGTGTATTGGATGTGGGGTGCGGGGATGGACGCTTGCTGGCCGAGCTGGGGCAAGCGCATGATATCAGCGGATTTGGTGTTGATATTGATTTTAGCCAGGTGGTGCGCGTGATGAATCGTGGTTATGCGGTTTTTCAGGCAAATATTGATAGTGGTCTGGCGATGATACCCGATAATAGTTATGATTACGCGATTCTGAGTGAGACGTTGCAGGTTGTGCGGCATCCGCGAATGGTGATGCAAGAGCTTTTGCGGGTGGCGCGGGAGTGTATCGTGACGTTTCCGAATTTTGCGCATTATCGGTTTGTGGGGCAGTTGCTGCGACAAGGACGTATGCCGGTAGGGGATGTCCTGCCGTGGTCGTGGTATGACACGCCGAATATTCATCTTTTCACATTGCGCGACTTCGAGTCACTGTGTGCGCAGGAGAATTGGAAAATTGAAGAGCGCGTCTGCGGGTATGACGGGGTACTGGGGCGTTTGCTGGGCGCGATGGGTTGTGCGAATCGTGGCGCCGCACGGATTCTCCTGCGTGTAACGCGTTAGAAAGATTTGGGATGAGGGATACTATGGAAAGCAAGAAACTCGATATCGTGGCAGGCCGGTTATTTTCGCGGGAGGGGTGTCCTTCCATGACGGGGTCTGGTCAGCGGGATGGGCTGATGGTCGCTGGTCAGAAGGCGGTTATCGGTGTGCTGGAGGATTTGATCAGCGTACTGTTTCCCGGCTGCTATCTGACGCATGCGGTTGGTGGCGGAGATCTGGCGGTGCGTGCGCGTACAGTTCTGGGGGCAACGGCCATGGTGCTACAGGATCAGGTGCGCATGGCATTTGAATATGCCTGCACCGTGGATACGTGCAAGCCGGCGTGTCGCACGTGCGAGGAGCGTGCGGGGGATGTGGTCAATGGATTTGTCGAGAAGTTGCCGCAGATCTTGTGTGTGTTGCAAGAGGACGTGCAGGCCGCCTACGAGGGGGACCCGGCCGCTAAATCGATGATGGAAGTTGTGTTGAGTTATCCGGGGGTATACGCCGTGATGGTGCACCGCATTGCGCACGAATTGTATCAATCAGGCGTGCCGCTGATTCCCCGCATGATGTCGGAGCATGCCCATTCGCGGACGGGAATTGATATTCATCCCGGCGCGCAAATCGGATCGGGTTTTTTTATTGATCATGGCACCGGCGTGGTAATCGGCGAAACGTGTGTGATTGGCAAACGCGTGAAGTTGTACCAAGGCGTGACCTTGGGGGCGTTGAGTTTTGAGAAGGATGCGCAGGGGCGTTTGGTCAAGGGTGTGAAGCGTCACCCCGACGTTGAAGACAACGTGGTCGTTTATGCAGGTGCCACGATTCTGGGGGGTCGAACGCGGATTGGCCAAGGTGCCGTAATTGGGGGAAATGTCTGGCTGACGCATTCCGTGCCTCCGGGGGCGAAGGTGTATAACCAGCAGCCGAATCCGCTGATTCGGGAAGTAGATGGTTCCTGGAAAACGTCGGAAGGTCCCTGGCAGAGTGCCGGTGACGGTATCTAGCAACAAGCGTCATGCGGTAAGGATTTTTATACAAACCGGGGTAGGGTATGCGGTTTCCTGTGTGCATGGGGGTATGTTTGGTAGTCTTTTCCGGGGTTGCGGCAAGTGGCAATGAACCGCTGGAGCGGGAGACTTTGATCGTAGAGGCGTCGCCTTTGGAGGGTATTGCGCAAGCCAGCGGAGCGGGCAGTGTTGCGGATGTACTGCTGCAGGTTCCGGAGGTGGATCTTCAGCTCCAGGGGGTTGCAGGTGGTCAAAGCGATATCTCGATCCGGGGCAGTAGTTTTAGTGGAGCCGGGATTGCGCTGAATGGGCTCGGCTTGCCAAATGCGCAAACCGAGCATTTCCATGCTGAATTGCCCTTTGCGGTAGAGTGGTTCGGTGTTCCACGTGTACGGACAGGTTTTAATCAAGCATCTGCAAGTAGCGGCTTTCTCGTCGGCACCTTGGATTTCGGGATCTTACCGGTCGCGACGCGTCGGGTCGTGAGTGGTGGCATCTCGGAGTATGACAGCTTTTGGGGGCAGGTATTGGTTCAGCAGCAAGTAAAAGTTGGCGATCATGCTGTGGGTGTGGGCGGCTTTGGTGGTGCGGTGGATCTGAATCGGGTGGATTTGCCGGACAACGATGTCCGGATACGGCGTGCGGGTGCCCAGTTACAGGTTCGCAATTCGCAAGGGGATCAAACGGATGTTTTGTTTGGGCGCCAGGAGAAGACGTTTGGCGTGCGGGGATACTATGGGGTAAATCCGTCCTGGGCGGGGGAAGAGGAGCTTGGCGACACGATGTTCTACGCTGGCACGAGCCGGCGCCGGCCAGGTGGTGATGTGCGAGCCAGCGTCTACTACCGCGAATTTACCGATGACTATCGTTTGTTTTGGAGTCTGCCGGGAATGTTTGAGAACAATCATCGCACGCATGTTGCAGGTGGCATGATAGATGGTCGCTGGTATGGATCCAATGCGTATTGGCTGGATTGGCGGGTCACAGCGAGCGAAGACCGCATCCGGAGTTCGGCCCTCGGTTTGTTTAACCGGCAGCAAATGTCCCTAGGTGGTATACCGGGGGTTCGCCTTGGAGCCTGGCAGTATCAAGCAGGGGTGCGGTTCGAGGTTTTCGAGGATGAAGATCATGCATTTTTACCACAGGCGGCGGTTACGTATCATACGCCAAGCGGGGTTGCGATCCAGGCATCCTACAGCGAGAGCGTTCGTCAGCCTTCGTATACCGAGCTTAACTATGCGTCTCCGGCGAGTTTGGGCAATGCCGGTTTGGAGAATCAAAAAGCGGCCACATCGGAATTGCAGGTGTGTGGGGCGGTGCCGGTTGGCATAGAGTGGAAAGCTGGCATCTTTTACCGTACGAGCCTGGAAACGGTCGACTGGATTCGGCGCGAAGCAGCCTCGGTGCGTTGGGAAGCCGATAATATCGGTACGGTCAAGGCGGCGGGTGTTGAGGCGCGTGCGCGTTGGGTGCATACCAGCGGTAGTTCGGTTGGGGCGTATTATCTGGGCATGGACCAGTCGGATGATAGTCATGTGTACGCCAGTCGCTATGCACGGGATTATTCCGAGCATTTGGTGCGTGTTTCGGCCCGGGCCGCACTTGGTTCCCGCGTTACGCTGGGATATAACCAGACGCTACGCCAGCAGGCGTCGAATCCGCTGCGTGAAGGTGGTCGAAAGCAGTATGAGGGTAGTGTTCGTGCGGCATGGATGCTGCGAAAATATCCGGAAATCCTGTTGCTGGCCTCTGTTGATAATGTATGGGACGACGATTATCAGGTATTTCCGGGGCAGGATACGGCAGCCGGTCGGCGATTCAGTACCGGCATGCGCGTGGAGTGGTAATGCAGCAGCGATACAGGGAATCAAAATTCCCTGAGTAGCTCCCGGAACAGTTCCCGAAAGACGGGGTCAGCGGTTAGTAGTAGGTTTTTACGATTTCCGATCACGATCAGAATCGCCAGCTCGGGTTCTTGTTCGGTGTTTCCCCGGAGTGGTTTGTTTAATGCCCCGGCATTCACAAAGGCCTGGAAATATGCCAGCGTTTTTGTGGCGGGTAAAAACACCGCATCTACGCGCCGATCGCCCCAATCCGGGGAATTTGGTTCTTGCCAGAACCCGGTGCGGACACGTTCGCTGCGGCCGGCTGTGAGTTGCAGGTGGCCGCTGCCGGTAAGCTCAAGGCGCAGTGTTTCGGGGCGTTGGTCGTCGTTCGGGATGTGTGTGCGCAGAATCTGTAGATAATCCAAGGCCGATGGGTTTACCATGAATCGTTGCGGTTGGGGTGTGGTGCAACCAGAGAGGGATAGCCCCAGCAATGATAGGGCCAGAAGGGTGCCCCGGAATGAGCGCCAGCAGCGTGAAGTGGATATGATCAAAAAAGACATGCACACAGTGTATGGTTTTCGGGAGGGAATGTCAGTCAGTAAAGCATATTTTTGCTTCTTGCTATTGGTGTGGGTGTGGGCGTAAGATGTAGATACTCTTTTGTA
>JBLRXB010000032.1:0-15145 GCA_047920915.1 Kiritimatiellia bacterium | reverse complement strand
ATATGAATGTGACTTGGCGCCTTCCGAGTGAGGAGCTGGAAGAGAAGTTTATCAAAGAGGCATCAGCGGCTGGCTTCTCGGGTTTGAAGGGGCATCGTTCGGTTGGCGGCATACGTGCTTCGATTTACAACGCATTTCCTGTAGAAGGTGTTGACGCCTTGGTATCATTTATGAAAGACTTCGAGGCTCGCAACGGGTAATCCCTGCGCGTTTTTCTGTAAGCACCCGTAGCTCAATTGGATAGAGCGTCGGCCTCCGAAGCCGAAGGTTGTGAGTTCGAGCCTCGCCGGGTGCACCATGCTTCGCCCCGACTACGGGGCTACGCATGGCAAGCCAGTCTACGCCCGACTATCGTCGGGGCTACGGTTTGGCGTGCCCGCTTTCGGGGCAACACCGTTTGAGGGTGCTTGCATATTCAGGCGGAGGTGATTGCCTCGGCTGTGCGGAGGCCGTCGATTCCGGAGCTGACAATTCCTCCTGCATATCCTGATCCTTCCCCGCATGGATACAGGCCCCGGGTGGGCGACTGTCCATCTTCCCCCCGCACAACCCGCACGGGACTGGAGCTGCGTGTTTCTGAAGCATAAACCAGTGCTTCCTCCAGGCGCACGCCCCGGAGGCTGCGTAGCATTTTGGGTACAGCGGCCAGCAATGTATGCTGGACGAAATCCGGCAGTAGGTCGCGCAAGGACACCGGGATGGCTCTGTTGCAGGAGCGATCCTGCGGCAGCGAAGTGGCGGGTGATCCGTCCAGAAATTCCACCAGTCGTTGAGCCGGCAGTGAATAGTCGGAACCGCCAGCGGTAAAAGCAGCGGACTCCAATTTTTTCTGGAAGGCGATTCCTGCCAGTTCGGCTCTCTCGGCAGCAGGAAAGTCCGGCGGAAACACCGGTACAAGAAAGGCGGCATTTCCGTATGTTTTGTCGCGCTTTGATAGACTCATGCCGTTGGTTGTTATGAGCTCTTCTGATGATGCGCATGACATGACAAGTCCGCCTGGGCACATACAAAATGTATAACAGGCCCGCGCATCATTTTCTTCACGGCGCGTCATTCTAAAACTGGCCTTTCCGATCGTCGGATAACTTTTGCCCCATTGTGCCGCATCAATGCGGCATTGTGGAATTTCGATCCGGACGCCGACCGCAAACGGTTTAGGTTCCAAAGCAACACCCTTTTCAGCAAGCATGGTGTAGATATCCCGTGCACTATGGCCTGTTGCCAGCACAACACAATCCGTGCGCATTGCTTTGCCGGAAATGACGGCACCGCGAATAGCTCCATTTTCTATTTGCAGTTCGTCCAGCCGTGCCCCGAAACGCATTTCACCTCCCATGGAAATAATCCGGTTGCGAAGGGCGGGAACAAGATCATGCAGAATATCACTTCCGATATGAGGCTCCGCATCAATCAGGATATCCGGCGAAGCACCGCACGCCACGAGGATTTCAAGGAACCGCTGGACGCGTGCACGGTCTTTGGCGCGAGACGTTAGTTTGCCGTCAGAAAACAGGCCTGCGCCGCCCTCGCCGTAGAGGACATTGCTTTCAATGTTCAGCGTTCCGTCTTTCCAAAACGATTCAACCTGTTCTGTTCTTTGGGCGGCTGGTTCGCCTCGCTCAATGAGTAGGGGGCTCCAGCCGCATTCTGCCAGTGCATAGGCTGCCATTAGCCCTGCCGGACCCGCACCGAAAACGACCGGGCGGGGACCGGAAGGTTTTTTGATGCCGGGCAAAACAGTGGCAGGTGATGCTTTTGCCGATTCAACGTCGCGGAGTCCTGATGGGCGTTTTCCTGAGAACTCCGCTTCCGCGGCAACCGTGATTCGGGGCGCGTGCCCCCGGGCATCAATCGAGCGGCGAACCGTCTTTATTTGCTGCAACAAATCCGGTTTACAGCGGACTTTCTTGGCCGCCGCGCCGAGAAGCTGTTCCGGCGAATAGCCGGGGGGAAGATCGATTTGATTAATACGGATTTTCATATGGGGTCATACTTTCGTCTGTCGGCTATTCTTGATTGCCTGATGCTATTGATTGCGCCGCAAGATATCCGGTTGTCCAAGCCGCCTGAAGATTAAACCCGCCAGTTAATCCGTCAATGTCAAGAACCTCGCCAGCAAAATAGAGTCCGGGCACCAAGCGGCTTTGCATCGTTTTGAAATCGACCTCTTTCAGTCGGATTCCGCCGCAGGTTACGAATTCCTCGCGGTGCGTATTCTTGCCGGTGATTGCGAGCGAAAAGGCGGTTACTTGTGCTGCGATCTGGCGTAGCATCCTGGATGAGCAGGATCCCCACTCACAGGCAGCATCAACACCAGAGCGCTTAACAAGTAAAAGCCATAACCGGGAGGGCAGTCCAATCGGCGACCATGTCCCGGTTTTTTTCTTTGGTGAAGACTTTTTAAACTGCTCCAGCATCTGAAACACCTGTTCGGAATTGCATGCCGCCTTCCAGTTGATCTTCATTTCGAAAGCATACCGGTTTTCGGCAAATTCCCGCGCGCCGAAGGATGAGACCCGTAAGACAGCCGGACCGCTGATTCCGTGATGTGTGATCAGCAGTGTGCCCTCTGCCTTGACTCCCAGTGCGCTGACGCGGACATTCTCAATCACATTGCCCGCGAGCGACGTAAACTCTTTATCGGCGGTGCTGAAAGTAAATAATGATGGTGCGCAGGGTTCAATCGTGTGTCCGAGACCGTCAACAAATGCGCCACCGCCTGTGGCAATCAAAAGCTTTTTGGACGAAAGTTGTTCCCTATTTGCCAGCTGTACGCAAAACCCTGCTTCGTTCTTGTGAATGGCGGAAACCGCCGCGCCGGTCCGGACGTTCGTGCGGGATTGCAGCAGGGCACGGATCACATCCTCCGCGCGGTCGGATTGCGGGAAGTAGCATCCGTCTTCGAGCATGGTCAGTGGCACGCCATGCTGTTCAAACCACGCCCTGGTTTCGGCAGGGCCGAATCGGTGAAATGCCCCTATCAGCTCGCGTCCGCCGCGCGGATAACTTTTTACAAAGTCCGAAATGGAAGGGCACTGGTGCGTAAGGTTGCAGCGGCCCCCGCCGGAAACGCGGACCTTTGCGAGTGGCCGGTTTGCTTTTTCTACAACAATCAGTTTGAGATGCGGGGCTTCTTCTGCCAGCGCCGAGGCAGCAAACATCCCTGCGGCTCCGCCGCCGATAATAATGACATCAAAGTAAATCATATGGTAGGGTAGTGGTCTGCGGGGTAGGATAGGCCGATCTGGGCACGGACGGTATCCATGATGGTGGCAATGGCGAGGGAGTCGGCGTGGGGCATGATGGTGCTCTGGATTTGGTCGGCACGAATGGCATTGTTGACTGCTTCGATTTGTTCTTCGAAGCCGTTGCAGCGATGCGGATGCGATTCGCGGTTGCGGTTTTTGCCATCGGAGGTCCATTCGATTTCGCGGGCGCCCCAGAATGGCTCCTGTACGCGGATTTGGCCTTGGTCGCCGGCAATCGTGAGGCTGTTGTCGGTGCGTGTTCCAATGGCGGCGCTAAGTTGGGCGAATGCATGGTTTGCAAATTGCATGGTCATGGCAGTTCGGATGTCTACCCCGGTGGGACCGATTTCGCCTACGGCCTGAACGGCGATGACGGGGCCGGGTAAAATCATTTGTGCCATGGCGATCGGGTATACCCCCAGATCCAGCAATGCGCCGCCGGCCAGCTCTTTGTTGAGCAAGCGCCCTTTGGGGTCAAATGATCCACCAACACCGAAATTTGCATGGACCATTCTGGGTGTGCCGATGGTGTTGCGTGCCAGTAGTTCGCGCACGCGCTGCCATGCTGGCAGAAAACGCGTCCAGAGGGCTTCCATCATGAAGGATTGGTTGGATTCGGCTGCAGCGATGATTTGCTGGACTTCCCTCGCATTCATGGCCAGCGGTTTTTCGCAAAGGACGGCCTTGCCGGCGGCGAGGCATGTGCAAGCGGCGGGGCAGTGGGCATTGTGCGTGGTGGCGATATAGACGGCCTGAATCTCGTCATCCGCGACGAGTGCATCTAGATCGGGAAGTGCCTTGGGGATGCCATGCCGCTGCGCAAAATCGATGGCTTTGGCGGGGGTTCTGCCGGCGACGCTTTTGATTGTGGCAGCGGGCACCATTTGCATAGCCGCGACAAATGTATTGGCGATGGATCCCGGACCGTAGATGCCCCACGTGATGTTTTGCATAGCGACTCCTTATAGTGGATAGGCCACTTCAATTCTGTGGACGCCTTTGGGTTTGTAGTTGAGGTGTTGGCTCAGACCCAGGTAGTGGCAGGCAATGTAGAGGATACTCAGCCACATTTCCGTACCTTGTAACCCCGGTTGATGGTCCGGGCTGAAAGCAAAGCCTTTCTTCTGCTGCCATCAAATCTGCAGCAGCGATTTGGTCGAGATGCTTGTTTTTGTATTTGAGATTGGAGTCAAGGCACTCGCGTGCGTATCCAATGGCGAGGTAGTCGTACCCATTTTGGGCTACCCGGGCCAGTGGGGCTCGTCCCTTTTCTTCGGCATCCCGGTCGAAGCAACCGGTTACGGGATTCTGGTAGCTTTGGCGTTGATCGATGAGAGCATCCTTGCTGAATTGCGGTGGCGTTTCTCCGAACAAAGCGGCAATTTCGACGGCATCGCACCAGGCTCTGGATGTGAGTTTGCGTTTTTGCTGGTTGTCGACAAAGCAGTTCGGTTCGGGATCATAGGCATCGGCGAGGAGCTTACGATAATCGTCTCTGGCCATGTTGCCAAAATCGGAAAGGATACTTTCCAGGCTTTGTTTTGTTGTTTTGGGTTGTCGGCGGTCGCGAATCAATTTGGCGGGGTTGCCTCCGACGATAGAGTATTCGGGGACGTTCCTGGTGACGACGGCGCCGGCGGCGATGAGGCTGTGTGAGCCGATGGTGACGCCATCGACGATGACGACATTGGCACCGATCCAGACATCATCGCCTATGGTGATGCCTTTGACGGTGCAGGGCTGCTTGCAGAAGGGTTTGTCGATATCCTCGTGTCCATGGTTGAACCCGAAAAGAGACACATGACTGGCGATGCGCACCATGTTGCCCATGCGGATGTTGCCAGCCAGAACGGTAAAAGAATTGATGGAGCATTCATTGCCCATTTCCAGGCTGGCTCTAATCAGGCTGTCGGCAGCGATGATGCAGCGATCGCCGCAGGAGAAACGGGGGCAGAGCATTTGGGCTTTTGTGGAGATGTAGACGTCCTTGCCGATTATAAACTTCCCGGTTGCAATCAGTTTCTGCTGCCATTCATTTTGACGGGCGATCTGATCTGGGCTTTTATCGATCCAAGGCTGGTATTCTGCTTGTTCTTCGAACGGGTCGGTCATGTCGCGCTCCTGCGATTTGGTAAGGTGATTTCCGCTATTTCCTGATTCAGGAATGCCGTTTACTGTAATGTGGGGGACGCGGCGTGAAAAGCGTATATTTGGCCGGTTATACCTTTGCGTCAGTGCCCATCTCTGGGTGCGAAGATGATTTCACCTTGGGAGTCTAATTCGGCGAGGTCGCGCTGGCCCCGTCCCTGGCAACCGAACAGGCGCGCGCCGTCTCGTGCTGGATTGACGTATGTTGCGAACCATTCGCCGAGATGTTTGCACATGTTCTCCTGTATATCGGCATAGGAGGGATTGTCGAACAGGTTGACGCATTCGCCGGGATCTTCGGCGAGGTGGTATAGCTCATTGGGTCCATCGGGGTAGCGTTGTATGTATTTCCATTCGGCTGTGCGGAGCATGCGGTTGGGGCCGTATTCATCGCAAATGACAATCGATGCATCGTCGCGTTTGCGTGGTTTTCCGCGCAGGATATCCGCAAAACTGCGGCCGGGAAGTTGATCGGCTTCGGGGTGTTCAAAACCGAGATAGTCCAGCAGGGTGGGCATAAAGTCGTAATGGCTGAGAAGATCGCGGTTCACTGTATTGGCCGGGATGTTTCCGGGGTGGCGCATGATAAAGGGTACCTTGACGGATTCTTCATATAGATTAAGGGGGAAGGTTCCATTGCCTTTGTGCAGGATCCCGTGATGCCCCATATTGTAGCCGTTGTCACCGGTGAAGATGACGATTGTATTGTCGCGCATGCCGAGGGCATCGAGTTTATTCATAATGCGCCCGATGGCTTGATCCATGGCTGTAAGGGTTGTGTAATACCCTTGGATGGTACGATGCCGCTCTTCGGGTGTTGGGTCCCATCCGCCCCAGGGGTGCGGTGGCTCTGTCGGCAGCGAGAATTCGGTATCGGCGTACGATTGCCAGATGTCGGCCGGTTGTTCTTCCTCGAGCCAGGGTGTATGCGGCGCTGTGTAGTGGATACTGAGGCAGAATGGTTGCGGATCGTTTTTGCGTGTTTCGAGATAATCGATGGCACGATCGGTAAAGAAGTCGGTGACGTACTGGGTTTTGTTGACGGGCGTGGGACTGTTGTCGCAGACCCAGTAGTTCGTGTAGCTATCGCCACCGCGTGAGTGCACGCACCAGAAGTCGTGGGACTTCTGGGGGGTGTCGCTGGCTCCCATGTGCCATTTTCCGGAAATGCCGCAGGTGTATCCATGGCGGGCAAGAACATCGGTAAAGGCGGTCATGCCCTGCAGATACGCGATGGGCCGATCAGGGCCGCCGCCAGTTTTGTTTTCGGGATCGACGATATTTCCATGGCAAATCCAGTCATGGACGCCGTGCTGAGAGGGAATGCGGCCGGTCAGGAAGGAGGCGCGAGCGGGAGAGCACACGGGGCTGGTGCAGAACATGTTTTCAAAGCGTGTACCTTCCTCGGCAAGTAGGTCTAATGTTGGTGTGCGCAGCTCGGGGGTTCCGGCACAATGCATGGCCCAAGGTCCCTGGTCATCAGACATGATGATTAAAATGTTCGGTTTGCGATTCATGTGTTCATCTTTCTGTTGGTCGTAATCCTGGAGCCACCACCCGCCTGGCCACACTTGTATACAAATGCCACTAGATCGTGTCGATGGCAAAAGCCATTGCGGATGGCAGTGGTATGCGGGACGCGTGAGGGGGGCACAGCACTTGTGTTCCTGTTCACCGCGCAAGCCGTAACACATTGGTTACAATATTTCTGTTCGGCCTTGCGTTGTTTCGGTTATACAGCTCCGCGGTGGAGCCGGGGAGAAAACCAAAGAGGAGAAACGGGCATGCAAGCAAGAACATTGGTGGTGTTGGCACTGGCAGGCGTGACATTGGTAGGCGTAGATGGTGTATTTGCGGGCGAGCAGCAACAACAGCGCCAGCAAGGGCAGGAGCAGCGTCAGCAGCGCAAGCAGGATTGCGAAAAGAACTGCACACAGGAACAGAAGCAGGAGCGCCAGCAGAAACGTGAACAGAAAAGGCTGCAGCGCCAGCAGAGAAGGCAAGAGCGGCAGGAAAAGCGGGCAGCGGAACAAGTCCAGGAAGTACAGGAGTAGTTCCGGTTGGCGGCAGGCAACGGTCCGTCTTGCATTCAGCAGGGCGGATCGTTACAGTTTGGCTCCTATGATATTATCGAATGATCCCGCGTTTCGTCCGCCTGGAGAGGCGCATAGTTTCGTTTTGCAGGTTGACGAAGGTTGTCCGTGGAACCGATGCACGTTTTGCGGGATGTACAAGGGCATGCCGTATCGGCGCCGTACGCTTGTGGATGTGTTGGGGCTCATTGCGCAAGAATCCAGGCGGGATCCGGGCGCGCGCCGCATTTTTCTGGCGGATGGTGATGTGATGTCGCGCCCATGTTCCGAGCTGCGTGCGATCTTGCAAGCTCTGCGGGCGCATTTCCCGCGTCTGACCAGGGTGAGTATGTATGCCAATGGGGCATCGATTGTCGACAAGACGAACGGTGAATTAGCCGAGCTGAAATCGTTGAAACTGCATACGCTGTACATGGGACTGGAAAGTGGCGCTGACGATATTTTGCGGCGTTGTCAGAAGCGGGAGGCGGCAGCGGAGATGATTGCTGCGTGTAGCGCAGCGCAAGCCGCGGGGCTGCGGATGTCGGTCATGATTTTACTGGGGCTGGGTGGTACGGCGTGCAGCGCGCAACACATCGAGCGGACAGCAGATGTGCTGCATCGGATGCAGCCAAGGTTGCTTTCGGCTTTGCGCGTGATCCCTGTGGCCGGAACCAGATTGCATGCTGAGATGTGCAGTGGCGCCTTTGTGCCGCTGACGGAGTATGGTGCTGTGCGTGAGTTACGGGAAATGATTGTGCGGTTGGCGTTGTCATCGACGGTCTTTCGTGCCAATCACAGTTCCAATGTTGTGCCATTGGAAGGGCGCTTTCCCCATGACAAGGCTCGCCTGGTGGCAGCGTTAGATGCCTTGCTGGCCTCTGATGTACTCGACCGCGAAACGTCAGGGCCTATGCCGATGTGGCTTTGAGGGGCGAGAAGGAGGCACTGCCATGAAATGCGGTAGCGTGACCTGGGTGGGGCATGTTTAAAAGTAGATTTCTTGGTTTGTCTGCAGGTTGGCCAGTTGGGGGCTGAGCAGGCCATCGTGTTTGATGTTGAAGAGAATTTCCCAGTAGGGGTCGTTGTTGCCGCTGCACAAGCTGAAGAGGCGTGGTGGAATAGATGGGGTGGTGGTGATGCCGATGACCTGGCCGGGTATAAAATCTGCATAACGCGGGATTCGCAATACAAAGACCTCGCGCCCGATTGCTGACAGGGAGGTAACGCCAGCCTTTTGCAGTGGCAACGTGTCGGTCTGTGTTTTTGTGCGTGCAGTCATTATGCACTAGAACCGGACTGCCGCAGTTACGCCAGTGGTGCGATGGCTAGCAGGAAAGATGAAAGGCTCGGGGTCGCGGTTATCGCCCCGGAAATAATAGACCGAATTGATGTCTGTTTCGATGCTGCGCGTATAGACATCAATCACCAGGTGCTTGGCGATCGTGATGCCGACACCGAATCCCCAGTAAGTTGTTTTGCTATTTTCGACGGTGAACTCACGTCTTCCTTCGGCAAACCACCATGGGTCGGGGTCGAAGCTGTTCTGGAAGCGTGCCTTTCCGTATTCAGCATAGGGTTCGAGTGTATTAAAGAGGTTATAGCGCACAAAGACAAATGGCATCCGTCCTTTTACGAAGAGGTTGCCATCCGTGTCGCGATCGCTGATACGGCGTTCGCGCGGAATGGATGTTTGTGTTCGTATGGCCAGTTGATCGGTTTGGTAGCCAATGCCCAGGTAAGGGATGGGTGCATAGCGGACGACGAGATGCTGGCTGGGGCTTTCGTCGGGCAAGAGTCTCAACTGATCAATGCTCCCGATGAATGATCCATCGAAGGGTTTGCCTTTGTCGGTTTCTTTGAGTTCATGGCGCGTGGTGCGAAAGCCAATGTCGAGTTTCTGGTAGAGCAGATAGCGGTATGCTTTTGCCATGAATCGCGCGGGTTGTGGCCAATTGTTCTCGATGTGTCGAATTTCTGGTTTTTCAGGCTGGTTTTCGGCCTCAACCAGCGGGATATAGTCGTTGTGCTCGGAATAGGGCTTTATCGGTGACGGTTGCTTTGTGTCGTTGGGTTCCGATGGTGTCGCATTTTGCGCTTCAACGTCCGTGCTGTTTTGGATATCGGGTGCGGCCTGGTTCGTGTTCGTGAGATCGGGGCTTATCGCGTACGCTGGTGGGCTGGCCGATTCGGCACTTTCTGCGCTGGCGGCAATAAGCGGTAAAGTTGTTGCCAGCAATAATAGAACCGTCTTAAAAGCTGCTTTCATGTTTTTCCTGTAACTGCGTGTGTCGCGTAAACCTGATCGTGAAGCCTGTTAACAATAGTGTAGCAGTATAGCGTGAATGCGTGGGTAACTCAATCTGTTCTTTGCGCGTGGTTGTGGTGGAATTGCGGTTGACAGTAGGGGGCGGGCGGGCGGACACTGATTACGGATTACGGATTACGGATTACGGATTACTGATTACGGATTACGGATTACGGATTGCGGGTTGAAGGGATGTGTGGTGATATGGGGGTGGGTATGGCTAGTTTGGGTGTGAATATTGACCATGTGGCGACGTTGCGTCAGGCGCGAGGCACGATCTATCCTTCGGTGCTCGATGCGGCGTCGGTTTGTGAGCGTGCGGGAGCCTCGGGCATAACGGTACATTTGCGAGAGGATCGTCGGCATATACAGGATGCGGATGTGTATGCCTTGAAGGATGCATTATCGATCCCCATGAATCTGGAAATGGCGGTTGCAGAGGAGATTGTTGCGATTGCGTTGCATGTTCTGCCGGCAGAAGTGTGTCTGGTGCCTGAAAAGCGCGCGGAGTTGACGACGGAAGGTGGGTTGGATGTTGCGGGCACGTTGCCGGTGCTGAAGCCGGTCGTGCAGCGTTTACGGGAGGCTGGGATTGTGGTGAGTTTGTTCATCGATCCGGATGTGCACCAGATCGAAGCGACACTGGAGACCGGAGCGCCTGTGATCGAGCTGCATACGGGACGTTTTTGCGATACGCAGGGCGTCGAGGCGGAGCAGGAGATGGCGCGTTTGATTCATGCGTCCACATTTGCGGCGCGGCATGGTTTGCAGGTGAATGCGGGGCACGGGATTCACATGGGCAATATTGGGGAGATCATGCGTATACCGCATCTGGACACGCTGAATATCGGGCACAGCATTATTGCACGGGCGGTGTTTATCGGTCTCGAGGCGGCGGTCAGGGAGATGCGGGAGGCGGTTGAGGGATGAGGAAAAAGCTGAAAGCTGAAATGGGAAGAGTGGGGAGAACCACGCAGCGGAAGATGCTGGTAGGCTGTGCTGTTTTCGGTAGACAGATTTGCGACAGAAGGAACCGTTGGTCTCTGTTGGGTGGGAATGACCATATTGACCGCGTTGACCTTATTGACGTTGGGTTGTTGTGACGGGGGGATGCGTGGAAGTGGTTTTGGGGACGGGGATTGATTTGGTAGAGAATGCGCGCATACGGGATGTACTTTCGCGTTGGGATGCGCAATTTACGGCGCGGGTATTTACGGCTGCGGAGCGCGCGTACTGCGAGGCGAAGGCATCGCCGGTGCCGCATTTTGCGGCACGATTTGCGATCAAGGAGGCGGTTGCCAAGGCGCTGCGAACGGGAATTGGCCCGCACATGGGCTGGAATGAAATCGAAGTGGAGCGCGATGCGATGAGTGGTGCGCCTTCGGTGCGATTGCATGGTGCAGCACAACAGTACGCGGAGAAAATTGGCGTGGAGAAGATTTTAATCAGTCTTTCGCATACGCGGAATTATGCGGTTGCGCAGGCGATTGTAGTGGGGCGTGAGGAACAAGCTGAAAAGCTAAAAAGCTAAAAAGGGAACAGAAGACCACGCAGAAGGGGGATAGGATGCGGGCGGTGACAGCGGAGCAAATGCGCGCGATTGATCGGCAGGCGATAGCGGGGGGCGTAAGTGGTGCGACCTTGATGGACCGCGCCGGTCTGGGTCTTGCGCATGGGATCCGGCAGCTTTGCTCTGCTCGCGGCTTGCTGCATCCTGGCCTTTGTATGTTGGCGGGCAAGGGCAATAATGGTGGGGATGTGTTTGCGGCAGCCTATCATTTGTATCGGCACTTCCCGGATATCCGCATCGTTATGCTGGCTGATCCGGAGCTTTTGCGGGGCGAAACGCGCTGGCATTATGAACGGGTAAAGGATCTTGTGGCGTGTTGCTTTGTGGTGGGGCCAGATGTCTGGGATGCCGTTTCGGGTTATGGCTGTGTTGATCTTGTTGTGGATGGGCTTTTGGGGACGGGATTCTCGGGCGAACCACGAGAACCGATCGCAGGTGCCATCCGGGCAATCAACCGCATGCGCCGGGAGGGGGCCATGGTTGTGGCGGTGGACATTCCGTCCGGCATGTGTGCGGACACGGGGTCTGCTACGGGCGATGCTGTTGTGGCTGATGTTACGTTTACCATGGGGTTGCCCAAGCGCGGGATGTTGTTGCCTGCGGCGTTGGCGTTCGTGGGTAGTGTCCATGTGGTGGACATTGGTGTGCCGGAAGAGGTTTTGGTTGCGGTCTGCGGGGGTGAGAGCGGGTCGGATGCCTCGGATCAATATGCCAGGCTGGAGCCTGGCGTTCCCGGGGTGGCGCAGTCGCAATTGATCGATAGCTCTGATGTACGCGGTTGGTTACCGCCACGGAGGCGGTTGAGCCACAAGGGTGATTATGGCCGGATTTTGGTTGTGGGTGGGGCACCGGGGTTCAGTGGTGCGGTGGCCATGGCCGCGCTGGCAGCCTGCCGCAGTGGTGCAGGGTTGGTACATGTGCTTACGCCTGCCCGTGTGGCGGATCGGGTCGCGAGTCTGGTGCCGGAAGCGATGGTGCATGCGGGAACCATGCATGCGGATGGTGGGCTCTGCGCGGCAGCATGGGATGACTTGGCGGCGAAGATGTTTGATGCGATTTTGCTTGGGCCGGGTCTGACGAACCATCCTGATGGTTTGGGTCTGTTGCAGGCCGTATGGCATTCGACGGTTCCGGTGCTGGTGTTGGATGCTGATGCGCTGACGTTGCTGGCGGAGAACCGGCGGTTATTTGCGGCCCGCAAGACAGGCGCACTGGTGTTGACGCCGCATCCGGGGGAAGCGGGGCGTTTGCTGGGCATGGATACGGCTAGGGTACAGTCCGATCGGTTTGCAGCCGTGCAGTTGCTTGTACAGCAGTATCATTGTGTTGCTGTGTTAAAGGGAGCAGGAACGCTGGTTGCGAATGACAAGTCGTGTTATATCAATTTGACGGGAAATCCGGGGATGGCAACGGGCGGCAGCGGGGATGTGCTGGGTGGTATGGTGGCCGCATTGTGTGGGCAAGGTGTTGGTGCCATGGACGCGGCCTGCGCCGCGGTGTATGTTCATGGGGTTGCGGGAGATCTGGTGGGGTTGTATAGTTCCCAGATAGGGGTCACGGCGATGGGGATGCTGGGCATGTTGCCAAAGGCATTCGGATGGGTGCTAGGACGGTAAAAAAGGGGGGGATTGGACGGAAGCCCCGTGTTTTGCGCAAGGCTTCCTCCTTCGCGCTTCGCGGCTACGGCGGACGAGTCTCAGGGCACCGCGGAAGAAGGAAGACAAAAAGCGAGTTTGGTTCGGGTTAGGAGATGGAATGATGGAGCGGGATGAGGTTTTGGTTGATTATGTGGCGGGTTTGTATCGGCAGTTTCCGGATATCCGCCCTTATGATATGGACGACTGGGATTTTTCCTGGGCGGATGATGGATATCAATTTCTGGAGGGGTGTGATTTCGGGATGGCGGAACTGACGTTCCAGCGCCTGATTGCGGCGCGGCCGGATGACCCGGATGGATATGAGGGTTTGGCGCTTGTTTATCAGGCGACAGGGGTACGGGAATGGGCTGTTTTGCTGATTGATGAGGCGGTGCGTCTGGCTGATGAGCGGGTGAAGGCGGATTTGCTTGATCAGGAGGTGTTGGGAGATATTGTGGCGGCCCGGGATCGGATTCATGCGATGCCAAGGCGGCAAGCAGAAGAGGCTTCGGACGCCTTGGGGGCAGAGGAGGAGTAGCGGATGCGGATTGTTTTTATGGGTTCGGCAGAGATTGCCTGCGAAACGCTAACGATGTTGATGCAGTGGCCAGCGGTCAAGGTGGTCGGTGTGATTTCGCAGCCGGATCGTCCTGGGGGGCGCAAGCTTCAACTGGCGTCTTGTCCGGCAAAGCGGCATGCGGAGGCATTGGGTGTGGAAATTTACACGCCGGAGAGGGTGAACAGTGACGAGTCGATCGCCCGTATCCGCAGCTGGGAGCCTGAGGTCGGTATTGTGATGGCGTACGGGCAGATCTTGCGACCGGCCCTCTTGGAGATTCCGCAGTATGGTTTTTTGAATGTGCATACCTCGCTGTTGCCGCGGTACCGGGGGGCGGCCCCGATCCAGTGCGCCATCACGAATGGCGATCTTGCGACGGGTGTTACGGTGATGCAGATGGATGCGGGCATGGATACTGGCGATATTCTGGCAATGTTGCCGGTTCCGATCGGAGAGTCTGACACGGCGGGGGACTTGCATGCGAAGCTTGCGGTGGGAGGCGCGCGGTTGCTGCGGACGGTTCTGGCCGATCTGGTGGCGGGGCGCGCGAGACGGCGTCCGCAGCCCAGCGAGGGCGTGAGTTATGCGCCGCGTCTGGAGAAGAGCGCGGGGCGAATCGACTGGACGCAGCCAGCGCGCCGGATTTACAATCAGATACGTGGATTCAATCCTTGGCCGTGCTGTTTTTGCGAGTATGAAACAGGGGGGCGTTGGCAGACATTGCGGGTATTGCGTGCGGAATGCCGGCATGGTTCTTACGGGAAGCCGGGCGAGATTCTAGCGGATAAAAGTGCCTTGGTTGTGGCCTGTGGGGAGGGTGCATTACAATTTGTGGAGGTACAACCGCAGGGGGGCAAGGTGATCTCGGGAGAGGCTTTTGTTCGTGGTCGGCGTTTGGAACCGGGGATGATGTTGGGGAAGGGAAAACGCTGAAAAGGTAAAGTGCTGAAATGGCGAGCGGGAACCACAGAGTACGCAGAATGAGTTGATAGGCGAGGGGATGGGATGAGGGATGTTGTCAGGGTTGATTTAGGCGATCGTGGGTACGATATCCGCATCGGGGGGGATTTTGTTTCGACGATCGCATCGCGCAGTGAAGGCCGCTCGGCGTTGATTTTGGCAGATTCGCACACGGGGCCGCTTTACGGTTCGGCCGTGGGAAAGGTCTTGGTGGGCAATGGCTATGCCTGTTCGTATCTTGAGATACCGGCAGGAGAGGGTTCCAAGAGTCTGGTGCAGTTAGGCGCGGTGTTAGAGTATGCGGTATCGGCGGGGTTGGATCGCAAGAGTTTGCTGGTTGCCGTGGGTGGTGGTGTGATCGGCGATCTGGGGGGCTTTGCCGCCTCCGTGTATTTACGTGGTGTTGGGTTTTTGCAGGTTCCGACAAGTTTGCTGGCCATGGTGGATAGTGCGGTTGGCGGGAAGACGGGGATCAATTTACCACAGGGCAAAAATCTTGTGGGTGCTTTTTATCAGCCGGAGGCGGTGGCGGTGAATCTGGTCAGCAGTTTCATCGTTCTGGCCGCCGCCTTTCCGTTCCGCGCGTCCACCGTACCGATAGACGAGATCGCGCCGCATCTTCCCGCCGTTCTGGGGATGCTTG
>JBLRXB010000031.1:7039-15496 GCA_047920915.1 Kiritimatiellia bacterium | reverse complement strand
CGCGGCCCGTCTTCGCTCTTTGAGCTACGCCGGACGCGGCCCGTCTTCGCTCTTTGAGCTACGCCGGACGCGGCGGGGTACGGGGTACGGGGTACGAGATACGAGCGCAGCTTGGGGACCGCAGCTTGGGGACAGACAAGCAAGGGACTGGGGACAGACACATAATGCGCTCAGGTTTCAGCCCTCTCTTCCGCCGCCCCCGCCGCTAGGGCTAGACCATGCGTTCGACGATGGCGCCTTCGCTGACATAAAAGAGGCGCCATGAGATCATAAAGAGCAGCAGAGAGATGCCCGCACAGATGAAGTAACCGGTGACATCGTACAAGCGGCCAAACAGCACGAGATCACGCAAGGAACACACCAGATACGTCAGTGGATTCCAGCGCACCAGGGTATGAATCAATGGATTTTCAATCTTGTCCATGGTGTAGACCACCGGCGTGATGAACATGAGTAATCCCAAGCCCATCTGAATCATTTTACTGATATCCATGGCCACGACTTTGATCATCGAGGCAATCAGTCCAAAGGCAGAGGCCAGCAAAAACAGCGGAATGGCCGCAAGCGGCAGCAAGATCGTGGTCCAATGGGGCCAGATGCCATACACGGCCAAGATAACCAGATTGAGCACAAACCCGATCGAGAAGTTGGCGGCTTGCTGGGCGGTCTGTTGAAAGAGCAAGGCTTCATGCGGATAGGATACCTGCATAATGAGGGCTTTACCACTTTCGAGGGTATTGCTGGCACCATTATATAACCCAATAAAAAGGCCCCACATGGTCGTGCCCACGAGTATATACACCGGATACGGAACCTCCATCTCCCCCGGACTCAATACTCCCGCCTGATTCAAGAACACCCATGAGATGATGCCAACCAAAGGCATCAGAAAAATCCACGTAATCCCCAGAAAGGATTTCTTGTATTGCGCAAAGAAGTCGCGCTTGAAAAGTTGCCAGATCAGCTCGCGCGCCTGCCAGACATTCCGGGCCATCTCGCCCCAGGTATCCAGGAACCCCAGCTCATGGCGCATGTTGGGGCGGTATACGGTAACGCGTGGAGCGTTATGTTCGTCGTTCGTCGTGTTGGGTTCTTTGTTCATCATTTTGTGTTACTGGTTAAAGGTTTAAAATTGCAGGTTTGACTGGTTCCTGGTTTTGTGTGCACCGCGATGCAAGAATCTCACTGCGTACAGTATTCGACAACTTCATCCGTGAAGTCACCAAAAAAGGGATAACCTGCATATTGCGCAAACCGGATGGTTTGTTTAAAAAGGTTAATTTCGATGGATCGCCAGCAACCGGTAGCATCTAAACAAAGATCAAGGCTCATCAACCGACAGGGGAAGATTCGCTCTGCCACTTTCAGCGCCAGACTGCGCATGCCCTCATAATCGGGGATGCGCTCCAATTTGCAAAAGGGGATACCGGCGTCCGGATGGCTTTCGAACTTGACCCCGTATTTATCAACGGCATACGGATGTAAGAGCCCATGGGCATCACAATAGCAAACAATGCCCCCAGCAGTCTCATTGTCTAATGAGCCACCTTTTCCCATGCGCAAGGCGCTATTGAGGATATGGATCTGGTTGGTACGCACGGAACGATATAGGCAAACACGAAACGTATTCACCCCGACAGGGCTAAGTCTGGCAAAATAGGGATGCGGTAGGATTCGTTCCTGCACAACAAGGTTCCGGCGCCCGCGCAGGGCGTCCATGAGGGCGGTGGGTTTCTCGGCAAACACAACGCCTTGACCGCCAAACGAATCGACATTTGGCTTTACCACCAAGGGGTACGGCAGAGAAACGAGCAGCGGCATAACCTCTTCGTCGGCAATCTGCTTAAGGTTTGCATCATACCATACGCCATCTATTTTATGCAGGTACACCACAGGGAAACCTGCCGCATCGCCGAACCAAGACTGATACACACTTTTGTGCTGCAAAAAGGCCACCTCGCTTCGATCATTCAAGCGCCTCTCGATTTCCGAAACATAAACGTCTTCAGGAACAATGCGATGATCCGCACGACCCGATATAGCCGCACACACCCGCAACGTATCCAGCGAAATATCATGGCGTAATCCTTGCCAATACCGGCGATGTTGAAGCTCGAGTTGCGCATCCACACGCTTGCCATAGGCCGGATTCAGCGCGTAGATCTTTGCAAACCGGTCTTTCCAGTCACGCCGACTGAGTCGGCGAACGCGGCATTGCAAGGCCTGTTGTTTGAGCTGTCGTGCTCGCGTTTCTGCTTCTGCTACTAGTTTGTTCATGCTTTTTGCCTTATATTCAAAAACGGCTGTCAGTCGTTTTTCCCAAGCAATTCGCGATACAGGGCAGCGTAATCGCTACTCATCTTTTCTGCACTATAATTTGCATGCACATGTGCATACAAGGACGCACCTTTTTTCCGGAGCGACTCGCGCTCGCATCGAATTGCGACCTCCAGCACGTCTTTTAGCCCATCGATATCACCGGGTGATACGATCCAGCCGCCGCCGCTTTCCTGCACGATTCCCGCCATATCGCCTACCTCCGAGACCACCACGGGCAAACCCGCCATGCCTGCCTCCAGCAACGCCATGGGCAGCCCTTCGGTCCGCGAAGGCATCACAAACACATCCGCTGCCGCATAATACGACGCCAGCGCCTGCTGCATTCCCGCAAATTGCACGCCGTCACGGATCGCCAACTTTTCTGCCAGTGCTGCGAGCGCTTCCCGCTCCGGCCCATCGCCCACCAGTACAAGCCGCGCATCGTCCAGCTTGGCAGCGGCCCACGCGCGCAGCAGTACATCCAGCCCTTTTTCCGTCACCATCCGACCGACCCAGAGGAAACGTAGACAGTGGACGGGGGACGGCAGAACATCTGGAGGGGACGTTAGACGTTGGACATTAGACGTTAGACCTTGGGCGGGCGTTCTTTGTGTTCCTTGTGCTCTCTGCTGTGTCCGCCGTAGCTGTAGCGAAGGAGGGTCCACTGTCCACTGTCCACTCGCCCCGCCCCCCCCTGCTCCATTCGGGATATACCGCAAGTGCCCCTTCACGCCCGGCAACAAGGCCAGATAACGGTCGTACACCGGCCTGGACACCGCCACCATCGCATCCGGCCGTGCCAGCAGCCAGCGACTTAAGCCAGAAGGGAACGTCATACCATGCTTCGTAAAGACCAGCCGACGACGAAAAAGCCGCGCCAGCAACCAAACTGCCCGTAGCGCCACGAGATTGTGGGCATGGATTACCTCTGCCCACAGCACCTGCCGCCACAATCCGCGCCGCGAAATCACAGCCAGCCCATCAGGGACAGCCAACCGATCGCCCCTGCTGGGCTCCACTTCGAAAATCCGCACAGCATGGCCCTGCCGCACCTGCTCCGCTGCCAGCGTAAGCACCATGCGCTCCATCCCCCCTACCTCTAAATTCCGTATGATGTGCAATATATTCATTTCAAAAACCACGGAAAGGGACAGTTGCGTACTGGTAGGCTCCGTGCAAAGAACACCAACACGGAAAGATCCAAAATAGAATATGATTCATAAGCAGACTACTATGAAAATTTTTAAACCACGGAAAACACAGAAAACACGGAAACTCTGGTTCTGTTCAAATTAAATATTCCCTTTTCGTGCCTTCCGCCTGTCCGCCGTCTTGTCCGCCGCAGTACCGAAGGAGGAAGCCCTCTGGGCGAAGGAGGATGTCTTCCGTGGTTCCTAACAGCAGAGCCTACCAGCCTACAGTACAAAACGTTCAATCGTGGCTTTAGGATAGGACCCAAAGTTAACGAGAAAACCAAGCTGAAACTTCGTAGCTTTTAAATAGTTCACCAACTGTGCCCGAAAATCCGCAGTCAATTGTTTTACAGCTTTGATCTCGACGATAATTTTACCATAGCAAATGAAATCGGGCTTATAGGTTTGCTTGAGTGGTTCTCCCTTGAAAGAGAGCTGCAACTCTTTTTGTGATTCGAAAGGTACTTTCTGTCTTGTCAGTTCCTTTTCCATGCATTCCTGATAAACAGCCTCAAGAAATCCGCACCCCATTTCGCGGTACACCTCATACACAACTCCCCGAATCATAAAACTCTCATTCTCCAACAAAAGCTTCCCCATCCCAACATCCCCCCTTCCGTGCCTTCCGCCTGTCCGCCGTAGCCCTCTGGGCGAAGGAGGATGCCTTCCGTGGTTTAAAACTCCCCAGTAAAGCCTACCTGCCTTCGTTCCCTTCGCTACCTCCTGTTTCGAACAATTGGTGTTTTACCACTCGCGGTCTTCTGGAGTTGTTCGACTCGCTGCATCGAAATCCGCATCCCCGCCCCCAGCTTTTCGCGCAGCGTGCGCTCGATCTCGCGTGCCTTCTCCACCCAATCAACATCCTGCGTCACCAGATGCAGCGTGATCTTGCCCGGCGCTTCCTGCACGACCTGATATCCATCGACCCAAGGGAATTCCTTCATCAGGTGCGGCACAAACAATGCGGTGAGCTGCTCGCCATCCGCCCGCACAATCACTTCCTGCAAGCGCCCCTCGACCGATGCCAGCTTGGGAAAAGCTGAAAGTTGAAAGTCGAAAGTCGAAATTGTGGGGGACAGTGGACCACCTTCATTTACGTTCCCACTTTCTACGGTCCACTCGCCACTCGCCACTTCTCTTTGTGTTCCCTTTCCGTGCCCCGTGCCCCGAAGGGAGTCGGGGCCCACCCCCTTCGTTTCCTCCGTTCCCTCCTGTTCAATTTCTGCTTTCTGCTTTCCGCTTTCTGCTTTTCCCATGTCTCCGATCTCGTAGCGCACAAAGGGGGTTGCTTCATTATGCAGATCCGTCACCACGATCCGGCCCGTCTGCCCTGGTCCACAGGGCTGCCCGGTATCATCCACCACCTCCACATACAAATTGTCTGCCGACAACAAATAGCCATCATGGTCGCGCCCCTCCATGCCGATGAGCATAAACTCACGACTGCCATAGGATATAAACACTTCGTCGGCCAAATGCGTTTCGAGCCATTCCCGCATGCCGGGACGCAGGCCCTCGGCGGCGGTCACGCAGGTCGGTGCCCGCCACGTCAACACCCCGGGATTGCGGGCAACATACCGCGCCAGCTCGATCAGATTGCCCGAATATCCTACCAACGAGACCGGCTTGAAGCGGTTGATTTGCCGACAACATTCCGCCTTGCGTGCATCCGTAAAATCGAAGCTATCGAAGTAATAGCGGTTTTGGAGCCAGTGATGGAGGTTTTCCTTGATCCGCTGCTTCCTCCCCGGCTTGCGGATGGCGGTGCCCCACACATAGAAGCTGCGGCGGCCTTCTTCCGCCAACGCCCAGCTATAGCCCCGATCGGATACAGCCGTGCGCCACTCGTAGCTCTCACGGGTGATATAAAACGAGAAGGGTTGCCCGGTGGAGCCACCGGTGCTGTGGCGAATGATTTTTGAACCACGGAAGACACGGAAGGCACGGAAGGGGGCGTGGACGGTAGACTGTATTTGGCGTAAGTCGGATTTGGAGAGGATGGGGAGCTGCTCGAAGGGGAGGCTTTCGATGTCCGCCTGGCCCGTGTGTTGGCGCACCAGCTCGGCATAGGCCGGGAATTGCTGCAACGCGCGACGATAGCGTGCGCGCGCAAGCTGGGCCGATCGTGCGGCAACCTCTTCCGGGGACAGCCGCATCGTGCACGCCACCGCGCGCCGGATCGACCAACGCCGGTACCCGCGGAGTTGGCCCCAAGCATCGCGAATAATCGGGTATAGTTTCATGTCTTCACTCGTGCTGGCAGTTTGTGGACAGTGGCTGGTAGGCTCAATGCGTTAACCACGGAAAGCCTAACAGCCTCGTTCCCTTCGTTACCTTCTGTTCCCCACTCTCCACTCCCTCTGCAACCTGTCCCTTTCCGGGCCTACGCGCTTCGCGGTTTCCTCCTTCGCTAAAGCTTCCTTCAGCCACGAATCATCCGCGCCGGCACACCAGCCACCACGGTCCCTGCGGCCACATCCTTCGTCACGACACTGCCTGCACCGACGACGGCGTTATCCCCGATCGCAACCCCTTTGCAAATCATGGCCCGTGCCCCAATCCACACATTGTTACCAATGCGCACCGGCTTGATATCGGTCTCTGCCACGCGTTCCTTGCGCAAACGCGCAGCAGGATCCAGCGGATGGCCATCGTTATCCACTATACGTGTGCCTGCGGCAATCAAGCAATCGGAGCCGATCTCTATACTATGCGCCAAACTAAAGCTGCATAAGTGCCCCACAAAACTACGATCCCCGATCCGGAGTACTGGTCGGTCGTTGCGCGTCGCAAAGTGCACCGTCATCAAACCGGAAATATATACACCACTTCCCAACACGATACGCCCATCGCCGCGAACATAAGGTACGCGTTCGATGCGTAACCCTGCGCCCCCCTCCACGATCGACTGCACAATGGGTCGCACAACGAATAAGGCCCAAAGAGCTTGCCCCCCCTCCCGCAACCAGATGCCCATCCGATACAGACGCTGAATTATGCGTTTGATCACCCGTGGAATGGGGATGCCACCATGCAATACCCCAATTATGAATGCTTTCATCATGCCCCCTTGTTTGCGCAGCGCGCCTTGCAGATGTAGATTGGTTTTCTACGATGTCCCTTGACCGCAAGCAATGCAAATCCATTTGACCGCAGTAGGCGTGTCATCACGTACCGACATAATGCGGTTTCTTGCCATAAGTGCCCATGCAACTGGAGTCGAAACACCGCAAACAGCAGACCATTACAGAGGGGACGCAGATAATAAAACATCTTTCGGGGACTTTTCAGCGAATGAACAAAACGATTGATATAATAAAGCGGGCTGTGCACTTGCAGCACCAAAACGCCCTCGTCTTGCGTATAGGCCCGCAACGCTATCATTGCCTTGTGTATCCGCGTGTAGGGCAAAACCAACCGACAAAGCACGATATCGAATTGACCGAGGTCAGGATCAAGCTCTTCGAGCTGACGCGTATAAAACGAAACCTTTGCCCCGGATCGCCACAGTTGCGACATCGCAACGCCCAGATCAATGGAGTCTGGATCTACATCTACCCCCACAAACTCGGGCATTTCCCTGCCATCCTGCCGGAATCGGCTTGCCAGATCATAAAGCCCGTATCCGCCCAAACACCCAACATCCAGCACGCGGGTCGTGCGCGTTATACAGAGCCCAACAGATTCGGGTGCCAAGGGCAAGTATGGGAGCGCATCATTGTATTTGCCCGTTACGCCCCCGTTCCTGTCGGATTGCACCCTTGTATCCAGCACATGCCACCACATGCTTGTCAGGTAACTGGCACCATGGCGGCGCTCCCAATCCGCCAGACACCGGCAGAGATTGGCAGTGTCACCACGGGGTGTATCATTGGCTGCTATATCCATAATAGCATGGATTCCTTTCGCTCACCGCTGCATATTGAGGATCAATATTGTTACGTACACGTACACAATCACCAATACACTCAAAGGTATACCTACGATTGTCACATCGCGTATCGTCATCCCCAGCCGCGGAGGATAATCATCATCCTTATCCATATACCCCTTGGCAAGAAATGGCACTGCACCAAACATAGCGGTCAAAAAGAAGAGCGGAAAGATGAAAGATCGACTCAAGAAAAAAGCAGATGCGCAAAACCCGGCAAATGCAGACAGTCCCCACGCACTGAATCGGTGCAGATAACGGCCCTCGGGGTCTTGTGTATTCCAGAGCGCAGAGCGGGTCTGCAATAGCCCGACCGCAGCAACCCAAATCAGTGCAATCCAGAAAAAGAATCCGAACACACCGAGCTCGGCATAGGCACTCACATACGCATTATGCGCGACCTTGCTCTCAGACAAATAGTCGGTCTGCATGCCAAGGCCTATGCCAAATATGGGTTTGGTTCGAAAAGCCCAGTTCGCTTCCCCCCACAAGTTAACGCGCTCCCAGGCATCCCCTAGAAACCTCCCAGAAAACGGTATGACCGCTAACCCGAGCATGAGACCGACCAACAGTACCGGAAGATAACGCCGCCTGAAAATCAACATGACAGCAGCCACACAAATCGAGGCCAACAAACCAATCATCGAACCCCGCGACAACGTTGTAGCAAAGCCCAGATACAAATAACTAACCATGGCAATGGACAACACAATTGTTAGAATATTTTGTTTCTTGAAAAACACAAAACACAGCGGCATCGCCGTAGCCAAAAACTGGCCCATATCGTTGGGATCATCAAAAATACCAAAGAAACGCGTACGGGGGACAAGGTAATCCACATTCGGGCGCCAGGACATGACGGGTCGGTGGCCCGCAAACCCATAACCACGAACATCTTGCAGAAGAGCATGAAAGGCCATCAGTAGTGCCATGATCACAAACGCCCGGGCAATCCAGCGTAAATGCCGCGGCGAGGAACAACAGCCAAACAATAAAATCCCGAAGAATGACAAC
>JBLRXB010000031.1:0-7029 GCA_047920915.1 Kiritimatiellia bacterium | reverse complement strand
CCTTCAAAGTACCCCCAGGAAATATGCGACATCAGCCCCGCTACAAATAGTCCGACATACAAGAAATACTGGGGTTCCTTGAAGTTGAGGCGCAGTTTGCCGGTCTGGTGTTCCATCATCATGGCCAGAATCGCCATGTAGGTAATGCCTTGCAGCAGGGGAATGCCAAAGAGCCAGGGGATCAGCCACTCCTGCGGACGCCAGAAGACCAGCACAATGAATAGATAGAGAAAGAAAAAACTCATGAATGTATGTTGAAGGTTGCAGGTTACTGGGGCTCTAAATGCGATACATCATTCCGGGATGATAACCGCCATCGTGTTCCAAGGCAAGGAGGAGTAACCGTGCACCATGCCCGGCATGAAGCAGCAAGGTAGGCCCGGCCCCCGAGACGCACCTATGCCATTCTGGCCGCCAGCTCCCGCGTAATCTGCCAATGCAGCGATTCACCGGAAAGAAACCGGCGGCATTCATTTATTGCATACTGGCCCATTCGACGACACTCGCCGCCCATCGATCCCGCAATGTGCGGCGTAAGAAACACATTTGGAAGCGCATACAAAGGCGAGCCCACTACCGGTGGTTCCGGATACGTAACATCCAGCAAAACAGTCAGGTCTGGACGCTTCTCCAGCACGGCAATCATGGCCGCCTCATCCACGATCGCACCGCGCGCCGTATTAATGAACGTAGCACCATCTTTCATGATCGCAAAATGCGCACCCGTAATCATGTTTTCCGTCTCGGGCAGCCAGGGCGCATGCAAGGAAACAACATCCGCCTCACGAAAACAATCCTCCAATGAGCACAACCTTGCACCAAGTGCCGCAGCATCTACCGCCTTGGCAAATGGATCATACGCAATCACCTTCAAATCAAACCGCTGCAAATGCTCGCACACCATTCGCCCGATCATCCCCAGCGAAATAATAGCAACGGTGCTACCATATGCCCCGGCCACTGGTAACGTCGCGCTACGTCGCTGCGTCTCGCGTGTGGTTCGCATGTGCCGCCAGCCCTGCTTGAGGGAGAAAAGAATCTGTGCCAGTGTGAACTCGGCCACGGGAACCGCATTGGCCCCCCAACTGCTGGTCAGGACGATACCGCGCTCCCAGAACGCATCGCTGATGATGCCCTTGACCGAACCTGCCCCATAAAAAACAGCTTTCAGCTGCGGCGCAGCAGCCAGAAACGCAGCATCCATCTTGGGCCCACCCCAACCACTGAAAATGATCTCGCATTCCGCCAACAACGCAGGATTTTCAAGCGCTTCGGTGCGATTCATCGGTTGATCCGAAAGCAAATCGGTCATCGCCTGAATTTCGGTTAACTCATCGGGACCATAAATATCCCCAAAGCGATCCTTACTCAGGATAAATAAACTTTTTGGTACCATACCCTCTTCCCTCTTCCGTCTTCTGTCTTCCGTCTTCTGTCTTCCGTCTTCCGTCTTCCGTCTTCTGAAACCCGTCACAGTCTCGGCAGCGTCAATCCCCCATCAACCATGATCACCTGACCGGTTGAATACGGGAAGTCGCCCTTAGCCAAAGCAGCGACCGCTTTACCTGTATCTTCCGGGACTCCCCAGCGCCGCTGCACGCACAGACCCTCTGCTATCAGCTTGTCGTATTTATCTTTTACTCCGGATGTCATATCTGTCGCGGTAACCCCCGGACGGACCTCATACACGGGAATATCAAACTCGCCTAAACGCGTGGCCCACAACTGCGTAGCCATACTCACACCAGCTTTGGATACGCAGTACTCACCACGGTTTACCGATGCCACCGTGGCGGAAATCGAGGATACATTGATTATACACCCCCACCACGATGCATCCGCCTGTTTCTGCGCGACCATCCAGCGTGCCGCATGCTGCGTCAAGAAGTATGGCCCCTGCAAATTCGTGCGCACGACCTCCTCGAAACTCTCCTCCGTGGCATCAAGCAAATCGCGGCGTTCGCGCGGTGCAATCCCCGCATTATTGACCAGCACATGCAAGGCTCCGTACCGCTCCCGCACCGCTGCCAGCAAGGCGGAACGCGCCGCACTATCCGCAACATTACAAGGTGCATAACACACTTCGGCCCCCAGCGCTTCAAGTCCGCGCAACGTCTCGCGCACCGCCTCGGGCGGACGCATGCCGCATACCGCCAGATTGAACCCCCCGCGAGCCAAGGCCTGCGCTACGCCCAGACCAATGCCACGGGTACCACCGGTTACCAGTGCCACTTTCTTCATTACGATAGCTCCGGTACATCCATCCATTTACCTTGCTTCCAGGATGCCATTCCCAGCTCGGCGAGCTGCACACCCTTGGCTCCTTCCATCAGGGAATAACACCATGGTTCATCCAAGGCCACATGCCGCAGGAATTGCTCCCACTGAATTTTGAAGGCATTCTCATACACGATGTTATTCGGAACCTGCTGCCAACCATCATAAAAGTTGATCGGCTGCGCAATGTCAGGATTCCATACCGGCTTCGGTGTCTCTGCCGCCCCCTGCACCCACACTTCGCGCAAACCGGCAACCGCCGACCCCTTCTCGCCATCCACCTGCACGGTCAACAAATCATCACGACGCACCCGCGTGCACCAGGAACTGTTGAACTGGGCCACCAACCCACCCTGTAGCAGGAACATCGCATAGGCAGAATCATCCGCCGTACAAGCAAAAGGGGTGCCGTTTTCATGCCGACGTTGATCAACATCGGTATTGCCATAGGCCACCACGCGCTCAACCGGACCAAATACATTATCCAGCACATAGCGCCAATGACAGAACATATCGATCATCATACCGCCGCCATCCTCGGCACGATAATTCCAACTGGGGCGCTGCGCTGGTTGATCATAATCCATCCCCGAAAACACCCAGTATCCAAACTCACCGCGCACCGACAAGATTTTGCCGAAGAATCCGATTTCCTGCAGCATCTTGAGCTTGCGGAACCCCGGCAGCCACAACTTGTCCTGCACCACACCATTTTTCAGTCCCGCATTCGCTACCAGCTTCGCCAGCCGCACGGCTTCTGCCGTTTCAACCGCCGTCGGCTTTTCACAATAAATGGCTTTGCCTGCGGCAACCGCCATCTCAACAAATGGAGCTCGCTGCAACGTGCCGGATGCGTCAAAAAAAATCTCGTATTCGCCATACTTTCCGTCCAGAGCCCCCTGCACGTCTGTCGTATAGGCATACGCCTTACCCGTCGCCAGCCTACCGTACTTCTCGGCCAGCGCACGCAGCTTATTCTCACTGCGCCCCGTTAAAATAGGATCCGGCATTAACACCAGATCATCCGATATCTTGATGCCACCCTGCTCGATAATGGCCGTGATCGAACGCTCCAGATGCTGGTTCGTCCCCATACGCCCTGTAACCCCGTTCATTATAATACCAATGCGTCTCGTCTCCATCTCCGCTCCCTTTCTTTATAACACGCAGCTTAACCGCCCACGGGGTTTATCCCGGTGGAGATAAACGTTGAGTTGTAGGATATCCGCTCCCCTCAACTTCCTTCACCACCGACGCATGGTCGGTGGGATCGCCAACCTCTCCATCTCTTTTGTTTTCTCGAAGACTACCCCCGAAGCACCTCGCGCCTCTCACCATCATTCCAATCTTCCCACATTCCATCAAATAATAACCGGCCCACCCTCCGGCTCATCCGTACACTGCGGATATTGCGCACCCGCTGGCAAAGGCGGTGCCTCTTGCCCGGCCGCCGGCAAAGTGCCCGCCAGCTCCTGCTTCCAATGCGCCACATTCCCAGCCGGACCATAGCAATACAGCATCTTAAGCGGGGTCGTCCCCTTGTTGCTCAACTGATGAAATACACCCGCAGGGATAAAAACAGCCTGCCCCGCCTTCAATTCGCGCACTTCCTCACCCAGACACATTTCGCCTGTTCCCTCGAGCACGATATAGACCTCTTCCTGCTCCTGATTATGCCAGGGCACCTGCCCCCCATCCGGATCAAGTGTGACCATTCCAATCGCAAAATTCTCCGCCTGGATCGGCGATACCCCGCCCACCAGATTCTGCGTCCGCCGCCGCGCCGGATACCGACGCCCCTCAATCTGCCCCAAATCCGCTACGATCATCTTTACCTCCCTAATGTCGACTGTAACTCAACTGAATCCTGCTGAAACGTATCTGAGTATGTGCGATATTCTCCACAACACACGCATGCACAACCCACACACTTCCCTTTCTACGCGATGCCATTATAGAACGTGTAGTAAGGCTTTGCATCCAGCATCCGCTGCACCAGCAGCGCCGCCTCGCGCATGTGGTAATCCCCCCACATACTCGACTCCCCACACGGCACTTTATGCCCCGCTGGAATCGCATCCCAATCGCGCGGACGATGATAGACCGAATGCAACAACAATCCCTGATGCCCGGGCTTCGTGCTCAAATACGGTTCATCCAGCAACGTACGCAGCACACAGAGCCCCGCCTGGAGGTAGCGTGCCGCCTTATCCGGCTCATGACCCGCCAGCCATTTACCGAACCGCAACAAGCCTTGTGCCGCAATAGCTGCCGCACTGCTGTCTACCGGCTCATGGTCATTATACGGCTCTGCCGGTCGATCATAGATATCGCCCATCTGCGACAGCCCCGGTGCCCCTGTATCCCAATACGGAATACCATCTGTTCCGGTGTGCGCAATATAGAAATCACAGGTGGCCTCGGCCGCTTTTACCATGAATGCCTTGATCGCCTCCGCGCCACCAAGCGACTCCAGTTCCGCAGCAGGCACCGTATCGAGAAACTCCAGCTCCTCGGCATAGCCGCACATGATCCAAGCCAGACCACGTGTCCAGGTACTGAAAGGCGCATAGCCCTGCTGCGAGTTCGGACACCGGTAGTTGCCGTCATTCGGATTAAAGATACTCTCGTGCGCAACACGCCCGCGCACATCATAGACATCCCGGCCTTCACCATAAAACACGGCATAATCAGCCGTCGTACGCGCATGCATCACCAGCCGCTCAAGCAAAGAGACGGGCTTGTCGTTCTCTCCCATCATCACATGCCCCAGCCGATAACTCAGCGCTAAGGCTCGCAACGAGCGAATCGTATCCGCAAACAACGAATGCGGACCATTGAACGAATAAATATACCCGTGACCATCTACCGTCGGACTCCAACGCCCCGCCTGCACGGCCCCCGAAATCTTCAGTGCCAACCGGTAGAAGTGCGCTTCCCATTCATCAACAGGAATGCGACCTTCCCCCATCAAACGCAACAAACCACCATAAGTGCTCGTATTATTGAACCCATGATCATGCACCCCCGTATGCGAGACATGCGGCGCCATGAACTGCAACGTGCCCTCGCGGGCAATCTTCAAAAAACGTTCATCATCCGTGGCATCAAACTGCAAAACAGAGGCCCCATATTGAAACCCCTGCGTCCACTCGGTCCAACCGCGGGTACTGTACTTCCCCCCCACCGTGAACACAGGTGAACCCTTGGCCGTATCATAATCCCGCTCGATCAATTCAATCTTGTCGCCCGAAAGCAACCAGAAACGTTCCAGCGCCCCACGTAAATCCTCCAACTGCAAGCCTGCATCGATTTTCATCAGTATCGCATCCCCTTCCTGATATGTGTCATCACCATCTCGCTATCATCAACAACTTCGTATGCATGTTCAAGCGCAGCATCAAACTGTATGGCCTGACCGTCTCTCAGCACATGCTGCTCATTCGGCAATACCAACCGCACGGCCCCCTTCAATACCCAGAATAACTCATATTCATTATGATGCACCTCCGGCGTCGAAACATGCACCCCTGCCTGCGCGGTGGCATGAAATACCGTCAAATTCCCGTACGTAACCTTGCGAAAATCAAAACCGCGCCTGGTATAGTGCTCCTCCTCGGTCGTATGCGAGGAGCGCTGTTCGGCCAACGACAGCAAATCCGTTGCCGTCATCCCGAAAACCCGCGCCAGTCGATACAGCGTATCCAACTCCGGCTGCGCCAGATTCCGCTCAATCCGCGAAAGCACGGCAGGAGTCACACCGCTACGCGACTGTATCTCGTCCAGTGTCAGCCCCGCGCGCTTGCGCAAATCTCTCACCATACCAAAATCGTACATCAAAACCTCAAAAAATATTGTTTCAATGAATAATTACAGCCCGAAATATATTGTCAACACAAATTATCACAAAAAACATCGCGAACAAGTACAGGGAAAAAGGGGTCAGCCCTTTTATATCAACTTTACAATACGTGTGCTTCATGGCTTGCACCTTGCCTGCCTGCAAGTAGCCAATTTTTTTCAAGTCTTGCGACTTGCTTTCGAAGATGACGATTGGCTTTCAATTTTCCATCCGCGCTCTTCAACTGGTTGCAGACGGCGGAGCCACTTCCGAATGGCATGGACAACCAGCCCTTGTAATGTTTATTTAAAAGGGCTGACCCCCTCTTCGCTTCGCGTTTATTTAAAAGGGCTGACCCCCTCTTCGCGAGTGCTTCCACGTGGTCCACGCCAAACCGGCAGCCACGTAAGCGATACCTGCCAACGCAATCGGATTGATCCCGGCATGATGTACCAGTGCCGCGCTTAGCCCTCCCAAAAAAAAGGCCACAATCAGATAAAATGGAACCCCGATTTTCCAGAGCGGGATCGCATGTCCCCGCAAACGCATCCCCAGCGTCACACCAAAATCGGTAAACAAGCCCGTCACATGCGTCGTTCGAAGCACAATCCCCCGGTAATGCGAAGCCAACGCATTTTGCAAACCACAACCAAAGGCCGCCAGCGCGATGCTGGCAATCGGCCATCGACCGAGCAGGAAGTATGACAAAAGCAACAGAATCCCGATACTCGTAACCGTCCGCCCATACGGACGAGAAACGTCCAGATTGGGATGATGAATAACAAATCCGGCCAGTGTCGCCCCCGATAAAAAACAAATGGCAGCAGCACCCACGCGCAACATTTCCGGAATCATGGCTGCCGACCACTGGGCAAGATCAATCGATAATCTAGCGGTGTCCCCCGTTAGAT
>JBLRXB010000030.1:0-15727 GCA_047920915.1 Kiritimatiellia bacterium | reverse complement strand
GTGACGCACAGAACATCTTCACTTTCCTCACGGTCAAGGACATGCCACCGACCAACAACCACGCCGAACAATCCCTGCGCCTGCCCGTCATCTTCCGCAAAATCTGTTTCGGCAGCAGATCCCTGGCGGGCGCACAGGCTCTTGCCGTAAACCTCTCCATACTCACCACCGCCAAACGTCAGCAGCAGCACCCCATCGATGTATTCAAAACCATCCTCTTGAATGGAAAGGACACACCGAAAAGCATCCTCTACCACCCGCGAAATACGCCCGTCTTGGACACATCGTAACGTAACCGGAATCCGCTAAACTGTTACTACTTGATGGCGTCGCGGTAGCGGGCGGAGACGGCGGGCCAGTTGATGACGTGCCAGAAGGCGTCGATATAGGAGCCGCGGCGGTTCTGGAATTTGAGGTAGTAGGCGTGTTCCCAGACGTCGAGTCCGAGGATGGGGGTGCCGCGCTTTGCGACGACATCCATCATGGGGTTGTCTTGGTTGGGGGTGGCGCTGACGAAGAGTGTGCCGTCGGCGGCAATCGAGAGCCAGGCCCAGCCGCTGCCGAATACGGATAGGGCGGCCTGGTTGAATTGTTTTTGGAATTCTTCAAAAGAGCCGAAGGTTTCATTGATGGCCATCCCGAGCATACCATCTGGTTCACCGCCGCCATTGGGCGACATGATTTCCCAGAACAGGGTGTGGTTGTAGTGTCCGCCGGCATTGTTGCGAACGGCGGTGGGCCAGGCGCTGATTTGTCCCAAGATGGTCTCGATGGGCAGGTGCTTCAGTGCAGGAAGCTCTTTGGCGGCATTGACGAGGTTATTGAAATAGGCACGATGATGGCGATCGTAATGGATTTCCATTGTTTGTGCGTCGAAGTGGGGTTCGAGCGCATCGTAGGCATACGGCATTGGCTGGAAGGGCCAGGCGGTTTCGGCGGCGTTTGCAAATCCGGCAATCAATAGCAGCGCGATAATCTTTTTCATAACTTCTTTCCTTTTCGGGTTGCTGGTGTCAGGAGTCGGTACAACCTGCGAACATGCTGGCACCAAAACTTGTAACTTGCATAGTGTACTTTAGATGTATCGTACAGATCAAATCGACATTACAGGCTGATACGTTTCGTGCGTGGTCGTGATACACCATCTGTGGAATAATAATGTGCAATATGTATGGCAGCGGATTTGTGACTGTTATAGCATGAAAACCGTGTGATTGGTGATTTTCAGACCTACTGCGTCACAAAGGAGGCATCGATGACGGAAGCTTGCACGGGCTGTATCTGTACAGAAACGATGACCGAGGCGGAGATGCTTGCCGAGCTTGAAGAGCTCACGGCTGCGTACCGCGATAAGCCTGGAGGTTTGATTCCTGCGCTGCAAGTGGCGCAAAGCCGATTTGGCTATTTGCCCGAATCGGTGCTGCGGCAGATTGCCAAGGATTTTGGCAAGTCCTACAGCGAGGTTACGGGCGTTGTCAGTTTTTATTCCTTTTTCTCTACGACGCCACGCGGGCGTCACATGGTGCGCGTGTGTCTTGGCACTGCTTGTTATGTGCGCGGCGGGAAGGAAGTGTTGGCGGCCGTCAAGAAGGAGCTGGGTATTGATGTTGGGGGCACAACGGAGGACCGTCAGTTTTCATTGGATGTCGGGCGTTGTTTTGGGGCGTGCGGTCTGGCGCCGGTATTGATGGTCGATGACGACGTACATCAGCGTGTAAAGCCGTCCAAGCTGGGTGCGTTGCTGAGGGCCTATGCAAGTGAACCGGTAGCAGAAGAGGTGGCATGATGATGGCGAAGAATCCGGGTCCCATTGAGTCTGTCGAGGTGCTGAAGGGCATGGTAAAAATGCCTACCACACGGTCTGCTTCTGGTCGTACGTTGTTGATGTGTGCGGGTGGGGGCTGTCTGGCTTCCGGTTCCGATACATTGTTGCAGGCTTTGCGGGAGCAGATTGCCCAGTGCGGCGGCGACATACAAGTGCACGCGGTTGGCTGTATGGGGCTTTGTGCGGCCGGGCCTGTTTTGATGGTGTTGGAGGACGGAACGTTCTATCAGCAGGTGCAGCCGGAGGATGCGAAGGAGCTTGTGGCGGCCGTTGCGGGCGGCAAGACGCTGGAGCGGCTATTGTATCGGGATCCACGTGGCGATGCCGTGATTCCGTTGGCGGCGGACATCCCGTTCTTTAGCAGGCAAACGCGTATCGTGTTGCGCAATTGTGGTCGGATCGATCCCGAGAGTCTCCCCGAGGCACTGGCTGCGGGCGTGTATCAGGGTATTGGCAAGGTGCTGGCGGGAATGACATCTGATGATGTGATTGCCGCGATGCGCGAATCGGGTCTGCGGGGGCGTGGAGGTGCGGGCTTCCCGACGTGGAAGAAGTGGGATTTTACGCGGCAGGCGGTATCGGATCAGCGCTACATTCTCTGCAATGGGGATGAGGGCGATCCGGGGGCTTACATGGATCGAAGTGTGCTGGAAGGCGATCCGCACAGTTTGATCGAGGGTATGATGATCGGGGCATTTGCGATCGGTGCAACGCAAGGCTATATCTATGTGCGTGCGGAATATCCTTTGGCGGTGGCGCGATTGCAGAAGGCGATTGACGATGCGCGTGCCTGCGGTTTACTGGGGCATAAGATACTGGGAACCGATTTTTCGTTTGATCTGGAAATCAGAATGGGTTCCGGGGCCTTTGTGTGCGGCGAGGAAACGGCACTGATTGCCTCGATCGAGGGACGGCGCGGAGAGCCGCGTCCGCGTCCGCCATTTCCGGCGCAGAAGGGACTTTGGGATAAGCCGACGGTATTGAATAATGTTGAGACCTTTGCCAACGTGCCCGCGATCATGACCAAGGGAGCCAAGTGGTATGCCTCGCATGGCACAGAAAACAGCAAGGGGACCAAAGTGTTTGCCTTGGCCGGAGCGGTGCGCAATACGGGTTTGGTGGAGGTTCCGATCGGGACGCCGCTCGGTGAGTTGATTTACGATATAGGTGGGGGTATTGTGAACAACAAGCCCTTCAAGGCCGCCCAGTTGGGTGGGCCCTCGGGGGGCTGTATCCCCAAGCAGCATTTGAATGTTGCGCTGGATTATGAGTCGCTACAGGAACTCGGCTCGATTATGGGATCGGGTGGCTTGATCGTGATGGACGACGAGGCCTGTATGGTGGATGTGGCGCGGTTCTTTGTGGAGTTTGTGCAGGAGGAATCCTGTGGCAAGTGTGTACCGTGTCGTGTCGGCACCAAACGTATGCTGGAGATACTGACGCGTATCTGTGAGGGGCGCGGTCATATCACGGATATCGAGCGTTTGGAGGAATTGGGGCATTTTATCAAGGAGGCATCCTTGTGTGGTTTGGGGCAGACGGCACCGAATCCGGTCCTGTCGACAATTCGTCATTTCCGGGAGGAGTATGTGGAGCACATCCGGGATCGGCATTGCCGTGCGGGTGTGTGTCCTTCGCTTGTGCGGGCGCCTTGTCAGGCGGCGTGTCCGGCTGGTGTGGATATACCCGGATTTGTTTCGCTCACGGGAGCGAAGCGCTTCAACGAGGCGTTGGTCTTGCATCGGAACCGCAATCCCTTTGCTAGTGTGTGCGCGCGCGTTTGTTTTCATACCTGTGAAGAGAAGTGCCGCCGCGCATCCTTGGACAGTCCGGTATCCATTCGTGGCGTAAAGCGCTATATGGTGGATCAGGAGCGCGAGATGCAATTGCCCGAAGTGCGCGAGAATGCGGCCAATGCGGCGCGCAAGGTTGCCGTTATTGGTGCGGGGCCGGCGGGGTTATCCTGCGCGTATTTTCTGGCACGGTTGGGTTACAAGCCCGTGGTGTTTGAAAAGGAACCGCGGCCTGGTGGTATGCTTGTGCAGGCGATCCCTGCTTATCGTTTGCCGCGCGAAACGCTGGCGCGCGAGATCCGGTTGATTGAAAGTCTGGGTGTAGCGATCGAGACCGGGCAGGCTTTGGGGCGTGATTTCACGATCGAGAGTTTGCATGCTGATGGTTATGAGGCGGTCTTTGTGGCGACGGGCGCGCCGGATGGTATTTCGGTCAACATGCGGGGGGCTGATGCGGAAGGCGTGGTAGATGCGATGGCTTTTCTGCGCGAATACAACATCCGGGGTTCGGTGCCGGTGGGTGAAAAAGTGATTGTCGTAGGTGGCGGCAATGCTGCGATCGATGCGGCGCGTACGGCCATTCGTCTGGGAGCGGAAGAAGTGTCGGTTGTATATCGGCGCACGCGCGAGGAGATGCCTGCGTATGCGGAAGAGATTGAAGAGGCGATGCAAGAGGGTGTGAAGATTCTCTCGTTGACCGCACCGGAAGAGGTGTTGGTTGCACACGGCAAGGTGCGCGGATTGCGTTGCCAGCATATGCATCTGGGAGACTTTGACCGTTCGGGGCGGCGACGGCCGGAAGCGGATACGGAAGCGGCGTTTGTGCTGGATGCGGATCAGGTCATCATGGCGGTGGGGCAAACGCTTGATGCTTCCATGTTCGGGCAGGCCTTTGCGACGACCGATCGGGGCTGGATACAGGCAGATCCGGTGACGGGCAAAACCTCGAACGATTTGGTCTTTGCGGGGGGGGATGCGGTGACGGGTCCGATGTCGGTGGTGCATGCGATTGCCGATGGGGAGCGTGCGGCGATAGGTATCGACACATCCTTGACGGGAGAGAAGCATGCGTTCTGGCGGGTCGAACAGGAGAATACGACGGATTATGATCCGGATTCCGACCCTGTGCCTTATCCGCGTGAGCATTTGCGTATGATGCCCATTGAGCAGCGCCGCAACAATTTCGACGAGGTGGAAATGGCTTGGAATGAATCGGAGGCTGTTCGGCAGGCCCGGCGTTGCTTGCGGTGCGACTACGGTAAGAAGATTGTAGCAGAGGAGGAGGTGCAGCATGCTTAACCTTACGATTAATGGCAAATCTGTTACGGCAAAAGCGGGAACGACGGTGTTGATGGCGGCGCGGGAGGCGGGGATTCGGATTCCGACGTTGTGTTTTCTGGAAAAGCGTGAGCCTACCGGTGCGTGTCGGGTGTGCCTTGTTGAAATTGCGGGGGCGCGGACACTCGGGTCGGCGTGTTCCACTCCGATCGTTGAAGGCATGCAGGTACAGACCAACAGTCCGAAGGTGCGGGCAGCGCGTCGGCAGGTTGTGGAGTTGTTATTATCCGAGCACGATGGCAACTGCCAGACTTGTGATCGCAATCAGGATTGCGAGCTGCAGCAGTTGGCCTCCGAGCTGGGCATTCGCGAGATTGCGTACGAAGGGGAAAAGGCTGCGCATCGGATTGACGAGAGCACGCCTGCGCTAGTGCGCGATAATGCGAAGTGCATCAAATGTCGGCGCTGTGTAACGGTTTGTTCTGCCGTGCAGGGTATTGGTGCCTTGCAGCCACAGGGACGCGGATTCGATACGATGATCGGGCCAGCCTTCTCGCTGAATCTCGATGGTGTTGCCTGCGTGCAATGCGGGCAATGCGCGGCTGTGTGTCCGGTGGGGGCCATCTCTGAGCGCAGTCATGTGGCAGGCGTCTGGGCGGCACTTGAGGATTCCACGAAAACGGTAGTGGTGCAAACGGCCCCCGCGATTCGTGCGGCCTTGGGTGAATGTTTCGGGTATGCGCCGGGTACATTGGTTACAGGCAAGATGACTTCCGCTCTGCGGGCGTTGGGGTTTGATGGTGTTTTCGACACGAATTTCACGGCAGATCTGACGATCATGGAAGAGGGTACCGAGCTGCTTACAAGACTCAAGCGGGCCATTGTAGAGGGGGAAAAAGTGCCTTTGCCGATGTTCACGAGTTGTTCGCCGGGGTGGATTAATTTTGCCGAGTATTATTATCCGCAATTTTTGCCGAATGTATCCACGTGCAAGTCGCCGCAGCAAATGTTTGGTGCGGTAGCCAAGACGTACTATGCGCAGAAGATTGGTGTGCGAGCGGAGGATATGGTGGTTGTCTCGATCATGCCCTGCACGGCCAAGAAGTTCGAGTGTCAGCGTCCGGAGATGAATAGCAGTGGTGTTCAAGATGTTGACTTCGTTTTGACGACGCGTGAGCTTGGCCAGATGATTCGGGAGGCGGGTATCGATTTCCGTGCGCTGGAGGACAGTGATATGGATGCGCCACTGGGGCTCAGCTCCGGTGCGGCTGATATTTTTGCCAATACCGGCGGTGTGATGGAGGCCGCGCTGCGTACGGCGTATGAAATTATCACGGGGCGCGAGCTGCCGATGGAAAATCTGCATGTGCAGCCGGTGACCGGATTGACGGGCATCAAGTCCGCCTCGGTTGTGCTGGAAGATCTTTTACCGGATTGGAGTTTCCTAGAGGGCGTGGAACTCAAGGTGGCGGTATCGCATGGTCTGGCGAATACGCGCAAACTTATGGAAAAGATCCGCACGGGTGAAGAAACGTATCACTTTATCGAGGTGATGACGTGTCCGGGTGGTTGTATCGGTGGCGGCGGGCAGCCGCGTTTGACCGATGACGCGGTGCGGTGCAAGCGCATGGATGCAATCTTTGCGGAGGACGAAGGCAAGCAATTGCGCAAGTCGCACGAGAATAAAGCCGTGCAGGAATTGTATCAGGAGTTTCTGGGAGAACCGCTCGGCCATAAGTCGCATGCGCTGCTGCATACGCATTATCATGCCAAGGAGCCGGTCTAAGCGAAAAAGTGTGTGTCCGGGAGAGCCGTCCGGCTTGTTGGGCGAGAGGATTGATCGCGGAGATTTTGTGTCTTTATCTCGAAGGCCGTGCGATGCTACGTTGCCAAACATGAATCTGGAATCTTCCCAATATCTTGTTTCTTCGGATGACACGTTTTCCAATCGCCTCGGGAATCTGCTGGTTGGGTGCCGGTGTCGTGTCGTTGTTATAAGCCTGCTTGTGGCATTGATATCGGGTATGGGGATCGTGCGGTTACGTATTACCCATGATCCTGACATTTTCTTCAGGCCCACAGATCCGGCGTACCAGGCTTTTTTGCGGTTTGAGTCATTATTCGAGCACGGGGAACCTTTGTTATTTGCCCTTGATGCATCTGGCGGGTCATTTTTTGAAGCGCCTTTGAGCAGGGCCGTGCAGGTGCTGACGGAATTGGCCTGGGATCTTCCTTATGCCGATCATGTTTTGTCGCTGGCAAATCTGCCCGTTGTCAATGCGTTGGGAGATGACCTTTCGCTTAACACGCTTTTTTCCGTTCCAGATGGTCTCGATGTGCTGTCTCCTGCCCAGCTACAGGAGATCGCGATAGCGCATCGGGCTCCGGCATTACGGCTGATGTCCGAGTCTGGAAGTGTTGCCGGCATTGTGGTTACGTTATCGATTCCGCCGCATCAGGGAGATGCGGCACCGCAGATTGCCCGTGCTGCCCGCAGCCTGATTGCGACCTTTGAGCGCGCGTTTCCGGATATCAAGGTTTATGTAGGCGGTGCCGCAATTATTACCGATGCTTTTGGGGCGGCCAGCCTCCGGGATTTGCGTACGTTGATACCGCTTTCACTGCTCTGCATTCTAGTGATTTTAGCTATTTCGTTACGGTCATTGCCTGCATTGCTAGTTGCGAAACTGGTTGTGCTCCTTGCTTTGGTGACAGGGCTGGGAATGGCTGGTTGGTTTGGCATACCGCTTTCTGCCGTATCGATTAGCGGTCCGGTGTTAATTATTACATTAGCCGTTGCGGATGCGGTACACCTGTTGCGATGTTTTTTGCGATTCACGGAGCGCGGCGTGTCAGGCAAGGTGGCTGGTATTTCTGCCATTCGGGTGAATTTGACGCCCATGTTATTAACCAGTGCCACGACAGCAGTAGGTTTTTTTTGTTTGAATTTTTCGCCATCGCCCCCGCTACAGCACCTTGGCAATGTAGTGGGAATGGGGGTTATTGCCGCCTTCTTTTTTGCCCTATGTCTTGTGCCAACATTGGCATCGTGGTTTCCGGCCAGGGGTAATTGCAGGGCATCGCCGGGGACGCGTATGGCCGACTGGCTGGCAGACAAGATTCAGGTTTATCCGTTGCGCATTCTCTGGTTGTTCCTGGGGGTGGCGGGGATTGGGTCTTTGGGTCTTGCCGGTATTTCCTTTCATGACAATCTGATCGAGTATTTCGGGGTGCATACAAGTGTGCGGCGAGATGCCGCCTTTATTGGAGAGCATCTAGGGGGGACGAAAACGATTGATTATGTTGTTACGTCCCGCAACGCGGAAAATATTCTGCAGCCGCAACAGCTAGCGATTGTTGACCGGTTGGCGCAATGGCAAGCACAGCGTCCTGATGTGCAATTCAGCTATGCGATCACGGACACGCTTCGGCATATGCATGCATCCTGGGAGGGGCCTTTTGCATTACCGCCTACTCCTGAGCTGGCGGCACAGTTGCTCATGCTATACGAACTGGCTTTGCCGCCGGGGCAATATGCGCATACATGGATAACGATGGATCGTGATGCGACCCGTGTACAGGTTGGGCTCGGGAAACAGAATACACGCGAAATGCTGGAATTTGAAGCACGAACCGCGGCGTGGGTCACCCGGCATGTCCCGGAATCCTTGGCGATAGAAGGGACTGGTCAATCGTTGCTGTGGGCTCGGATTACGCATCGCAATATGTATCACATGCTGATGGGTACCGCTCTGGCGCTGCTGCTGGTCTCGGTCATGGTTGCGGTTTCGCTGCGCGACCCCAAGCTTGGTGTTATAAGTCTGGTACCCAACCTGCTTCCTCCGCTGATTGCATTTGGTATCTGGGGTTTATTGTCGCTCCGCGTCGGGCTGGCGTTGTCAGCGGTGGGTTCCATGACGATAGGGATTGTGGTGGATGACACTTTGTATTTCATGTTTCATTACAATCGTCAGCGTCGATTGGGCGGAGCATCGCCTGCTGCAGCTATAAGGACGACACTACAGATGGTGGGTGGGGCGTTATGCACAACAACGTTTGCGTTGGTGGCAGGCTTCCTGGTGCTTGGTTTTTCCGCTTACCGGATGAGTTCGCAGGTAGGAGTGCTGTGTGCCATGGTGTTTTTATTGGCGCTTGTGTTTGATTTGGTTCTGCTTCCTGCCTTGCTGATATTGGGGGATCGGGACTGATGCGTGCTCCGTATATGAATGCTGCGAGCCTCCACGCGTTCGTCCGTACCGGTGTTTTGCTACCAGGAGGATACGTGGCGGTTGCGTGTGGGGTTGGAGCAAGTTAACGGGGGCGCATCGGATGTATTTCCTGTGGTCGATGTGGTTAATCAGCGCTCCCGATTGAACTGGCCCCACCGTGCGGAGAAGCTGGGGCAGCCTGCCTTTTTGCTGACCATGTGGCCATCTGCGGGTCGGCTGGATTTTCATGTGATGCCGATTTTCTGATGGGTTCGACCGTGCAGTATTTCCTGGCATCGTCGCGACGGGATGAGTGTGTGCGCGTGTTTTGCCGTTGAACCTGAGTCATAAACTGATAGTATGGCGGCGGTGTTCTGCGACGTGAGAGGATGTTTGAGTCTTTAGCCGAAAAGAGGAATGCGCCATGAGAGCGTGGTCTAGCGAAAAGTATGATACGGTAGTTGTCGGTGCTGGGCCAGCGGGTGCAGAAATGGCCTTTCGGCTGGCTGCGGAAGGGGTACGGGTTCTGCTGCTGGAAAGAGGTGAACTGAATCGGGAAAAACCATGTGGTGGCGGCCTGCAATTACAGGAATTGGTTGAATTCGGGGATCTTCCAGACTCCATCGTGGAGCGTAAGATCAGTCGTGTGCGGCTTGCTTCTGCTTCTGGCGATGTTCTTAGTGCGGCCATGGATCCGGCGGGCCTGTGCTCGGTTACCGTAAAGCGCAGTTGCTATGATCGCTACCTTCAGCAGCGCGCAGAGCAGGCAGGTGCTACGGTTGTCAGTCATGCCAGGGTATGCAAGGTGGAGCATGATGGGGCGGGTATGGCGGTTTTGGTCCGTTGGCGCGAAGACAATATTCGTATCGAGACTCGCTTGGTTATCAATGCTGCCGGTGCTGCGGGCTTGCGGCTGGACACGGGAGAGCCTTTGGTTTTCGATGCGATGGACGTTGGCGTCACCTACCACTATTGGCTTCGCCCTCCGCGAATTGGGAAAGATTTCCGGGATGCTGTGGAGCTGTATTATCTGAAGGGCATTCGAGAGGGGTATGCGTGGATCTTTCCGAAGAAGGATGTGCTTTCGGTAGGCATCGGTGCAACCGCCGGAGAAATTCGCAGGACGGGGTTGCGTTTGAAAGCGGCGTTGGATGGGTTTATCCGGAATCACCCAATTGCTTCGTCTAAATTGAAGGGGGCCGTTGCGGAGCGAGCGGATGGCGGTCTGGTTCCCTTTGCCATGCCAGCGAGTCTTTGCGGGCCTGGCACCATTCGTCTTGGAGATGCGGCGGGGCTTGCAAATATCTTTCATGGAGGGGGCATTTACCATGCGCGAAAATCTGCCTTGATAGCTGTACCTTTTTGTCTGGCATTTCTTGCGGATGGCAAGCAAGGAGCCCTGCAGCAGTACGACGAGCAGGCGCGTTCTTTTTTTGATTCGACCGAGAAAAAATGGGATGGGCAAATACGCAAGGTTCTCTGGGATCCGCGAATTGCGGATCCGATTATCCAGCGTGGGCGAAAAGATGCCGACATTCAAAATGCGGTGCGCATTGTGCTGACGTCAACCGAGTCACATCAAAAAGCGTACCAGATTCTGGAAGCCAAGATGATTGAGATTATTTATGCCAATCTTGATGCAGAGGCGCGGATTTATCGGAAGCGCTTGAATGCAAAGCTCAAAACCATATTTCCGGGTAGCAGTCCTTTGCACCAGATGGCCAACGCCATTTTGTTGAATGACACCGCCAAGCGCTTGCGCGCCTGTCTCGGTGTATTGGCTTCGGATATGTTTGGGGGCCATCGCGGTGATGCCGTGAATTTTTCCCTGATATACGAATTGTTCCATACGGCCTCGCTGATCCACGACGATATCATGGACGATTCTGGCCAGCGTCGCAGTCGTGAATCGCTACACATCAAGTATGGGATGGCGAATGCGATCATTACGGGGGATTTAATGCTTTCGAAGGGGTATTCCTTGATTGCTGCCTTTTCGCGTGCCTCTCGCATATCGAAGGAACAAGTAGTGGCTACACTGCAAATTGTTGGTGAAACGGGGGAGCAATGTTGCGAGGGGCAGACGATTGATATCGCCATGGCAAAGAACCGGGATTATGACAGTATTGATACCTATACCAATATGGTTGGGTTGAAGACGGGTTCACTCATAGAGGGGGCGCTAAAGGCCGGGGCGGTCATCGCCGGGGGATCCCGGCGGCAGGTCGAGGACATTGCTGATTTCGGCAAAAGCCTTGGTATCGCGTTTCAGATTATCGATGATTCGCTTGATTTGTTGGGTGGTGAAAGAGCGAATAAGTCTGTTATGAACGATTTGCGGCAGGGGAAAGCGACGCCCATGCTGATTCATGCGTTATCACGAGCCACAGGTCCCGACCGGGAAATCATTATGCAGGCGGTGGGCAACCAGCAGATGGGTGCGGAGCAAGTCGAGGCGATACTGCAGATTTATCGGCGCTATGGTTCAATCACGTACGCCCAAACTCTTAGTCATCGGTATGTGGAGCAAGCCAGAAGATCGCTTGGCAAGCTGCCGAAAGGGGAGGCGCACGATCGGCTGATGGCCATTACGGATATCCTGGATTATTGGAACCTGGCGGGAGCGTAGGTTTATGGGCGTTGCGTTAACGGAAGCGAGATTCCGAAAGCATGCGGGGGTCGAATAAGCGATCATCGAGCGCCACGCCGTATTGCACGTCTCGCCACGCAACCAGTGTTTGCCCGCCGTTGCGGTGGTTTTGCATGCGTAGATTTCGCGCATGCCCATGGCGAATAGCCTCTGGGTCGCCGTGATATTCGAGCCAAAGCGTTTTCAAGGGGCGTCCTCTTGCATCCTCGTAATCGATTCGCCGCATGATGAAGTCGTTCTTGCAAATCCAAACGGTTTGTTTGCCATAGACAGCGTCCTTGCCAGGTGCCGTGTAAACGAGAAGGTAGCACGCGTCATCCCCGACCATCGCGGTTCCGGAAAAATTTGGTTCAGACCCCTCTATGCCAGCGCCAGTGAGATCGGCATAGCTAAAGTCACTACCGAGGAAGGCGCCCCCTCGAGTGCCCCCTGCCAGTCGTCGCACACGCTGAGCAGCTGGCAAATACAACCACTGTCGGCTCTCCGCCCCGGCCGTTTTTTGTGATAGCAGAGCCGTTTGACGGAGGTCTGCGGGTGAATCCACGACGCATAATACTGCCGTTTCGTTGTCCCTGTCTTCTTGTATCCACATCCGTAACTCTCGCGTTGCGGTCTCTTTGTCGGGGGTTGTAATCTCCATGTGGATTTGAGTATAAAGCGAATGAAACCCGCTGTTGCGCATGCGCATCCGGGTGTCGATATCCGATGCTGATAGCAGCGGTGGATCAGGATTCTTTTGCGCGATGGTCTGGCCGGCTGACAAGACAAGCAAGAGGCAGGGTAGCACGGTGGTTCGAAAGAGGCAATGGTGTCGGTGATTCCGAAATGGCTTGTTGACAGTGGGGCGGCGACGGGTGGCTAGGGCAGGATGCCTGCCTGGTGTCATCTTAGCATCGGGATACGGATCGGTGTTGTGCGAATCGAATCGTGTCTCAGGGGAAAATCTCATGGCTGAACCATATCCAGCCGGGCTTGATCGGGTCAAGAAGGGATTCCGCGGAACAGGTGTTAATTCATCTTCCTGGGGGGGGGCAGCCTGCATCCCAGCGAGCGGTGCGGTTGCCGCCTGTAACCCCAAGTGCGGTTATGTGCCCTTTAGCGGGATATTGTCTCCCATCCGCTATCATGCCCATCCCTCATATTTTCCGGTCTGTCAAGTATGCGGTAATCTTGTGAAGCATGGTTTTTGCATTTGAGTTGGGCAAGACTGCATCCACTTCCTGCCATGCTTGTGCCACGAGAGCCGCTGCCTTACGTTTCGCGTAAGGGATGCCGTCGTACTTGTTTATGATGTCCAGTGCCGTGTGAATGTCTTGTTCCTTTTCCGTGTGTGAATCAAGAATATCAACGAGGCGTTTTTTATCGTTGGCTTCGGCTACGTCAAGTGTGCGCAAAACAATTAAGGTTCGTTTGCCCTCGTGAATGTCGCCGCCAATTGACCCTTTGCCCTCTTTGAACGCGGCTTCGGTTAGTTCCAGGATATCATCTTGAAGCTGGAATCCCACGCCGACGAACTGGCCGTATTTGCCCAGCACATCGTACTGTTCTTGTGTTGCATTGCCCATAATGGCGCCGAGCTGACAGGCGAATTCGGTCAGGACCCCGGTCTTTGAAAGGCACATATTCAAGTACTGCCCCTCGCTAGGTGTGAATCCCCCCTGATGCCAGGCAATGTCCCATGCCTGTCCGGAACAAACCCGCAGCAATTTTGTTGCATATAAATCGTAGATGGTTAAGCGCTTTTCGTCCCCCAGCGCATATTCATCCGTTAATATTTTGGCCAGCGGCCAAAAATACATTAGTGTTCCTGTATTGACCGCCGTATCAATTCCAAATTTGTGATGGGTGCATGGTTCTCCCCGTCTGGCCTTGGAGTCATCCTCGACATCATCTTGCATCAAGGTTCCGTTGTGAATAATTTCGACCATCGGCGCAACTTTCATTCCATCTTCCCATTTGCCGCCTACCGCTTCTGCGCAAATACATGTTATGAGCGGTCGTAATCGTTTCCCTCCTCTATCAAGCAAATCCCATACGGGCACATTGACCCCGGCCGTATAGGCATCCAGGTCTACTTCATACATCGTTTTTCCCAGGGCGTTTTCAATCCATTCCTGCGATGCTTTTCGCGGAATATATTTTTCTATTTCTGCTTCAATACGAGGTTTGTATTTCAGCAGAAATGCCTTGATCGAAAGGTTGGTGTCTTGTTTGGAGATCATCATTATTTACTCATGTATGCCGTACGGTTCTATTTGCGACGAGCGAAAAGCTTGCATGGCTGGCTGCGTTGGTTGCGCGTTCTTTTTCCAAGATGAAAAGGTGCGCGCCGCTATTCCGGCCAGCACGTATGCATCGTGGCATATTTAGCCGGGCTTGTGAACATATTCCTTCATGGCCCGCTTTGATTTTGTTATCGTCGGGAGCTTTGCGTACACGAAGAGATTGTATTGAAACGCGCGATATCCGATTCACGGTTTTTCAGTAGTCATGCCGTTTCGAGGGTTCTGTTTGACATACCCGCGAGATCGCGTGCTACTGTGTAGCGAGCATACCGATGGCTCTTGCATTTCGGTCATTACGCGCGAATGGGGCAAGACCGTGAGAAATATGGGGCCGATATTGATGAAAAATGTCATTTCTGTTGGTGCGCGTGTTTTGGTAATGGGATTATTCGTAACCTGCGTATATCCATTGCGGGCAGCGGTGGAATGGTTTGGTAGTCTGACGGGGGAAGGACGCCTGTTTTTTCAGGCACCGCAACAGGATGATCAATACCACCATGGCGGCGGTGCGGTGTTGGCACTTGGCGGTCACTATGCGCCATCGTCGAGCTATGCGGCCGCCTTCGAGTCGCATATCGAGTACGATACATCGCTGGAGCGTTCGTATCGGATTGACTTGCGGGAAATGCATGCCAGCTACGCGGAGGATGTCTGGCGTTTGCGTGTTGGAAGTCATCGCGTAGCGTGGGGTGCGTCGGATGTTGTATCGGTGATAGATGTCATCAATCAGCGGGATGGATTGGCCTGGCCGGGGCTTTCGAACAAGTTAGGTCAGCCCATGGTTATGTTGACAATATGGCCGGCCCGCGGGCGGCTCGATCTTTACTATCTCCCGCATTTTCGGGAATTCCCATTTCCCGGTGACCAAGGTCGGTTGCGTCCACCGCGTGCTGTCGCGACCGAGCACGCTATCTTTGAAGCCGGTACGGCAAGCTATTCGCACGATTATGCAGCGCGTTACAGTCTTTCTGGCCGGCAGATGGACATAGCATTGCATATGTTTGAGGGGCGTAATCGGATGCCTTATCTGGTGCCGGATGAGCGGATTCCAGATGTGATTCGACCAGAGGGGATCGCGCGCGGCACCGTGTTCGTGCCGTTCTATGAGGATATGTTGCAAATGGGTGGGGAGATGCTCTGGGCGGTGGGGTCGTGGCTGTGGAAAGCCGAGGTGGCTTGGCGTGAAGGATTTGCCGACAACTATTTTGTTGGTATCGGCGGTTTCGAAAGGTCTTTTCTTGGCGGACATTGTTTGGGTCGGCGCAGTGTATCCACCTAGACACCAACGGGTTAAGTCCAGTTTTTCATTTCACCACTCTGGCTACAGTCCTTTCACCCCAAGGCAGTCGAGGATTTGTTGCTGTTCTTTGTCTGGCTGGTTGATCAAGTGTCGTACCGGGATGTTCTTCACGAGCAGTTGTTCCCGGCGCAGGCTTTTCAATCGTTCAATCACAACCGGCATTGACCATCGGCGTTGTTCGTGGGTTCCGTCTTGGTCAAAGATTGGTTTGAGGCGTTGCTCGGCATGCCAGAGCAGATAGTAGGAGAGGAAACAGAGAAATACATGGGCACGGATGCGATCATCGGTCTTGTGGTAGACAGGCCGCAGTTCGATCGCTACGGTTTTGAGGCTCCGGAAGGCTTTCTCAACGTGGCGAAGAGCCATATAACCGGCAACGGCTTGCTCT
>JBLRXB010000029.1:0-16115 GCA_047920915.1 Kiritimatiellia bacterium | reverse complement strand
CTGCGCGAACCGAAACGGCGCACGTTCACCGAGCCATCCGCTTTAGGCGGACAGCACACCCAGTGCTCCTTGCTGCCAATATCAATGCCTGCTGCGTGCTCCTGCAGCACTGGCAAGCCAATCCCCTGCGATTTCTGGTTTTTCTCTCTGGTCTTCTCCTGCGCTTTCATGCTATATGCCTCCTCAGTTGAGGGCGCGGCGTCAGCCCGAGTTGCCAGACGTAGAGAGTCTAGCCAGGGGGAGAGCCTCAAAGGCCTCGCCAATGCACCATGGCACGCTCGGAACCACACTAAGCTTGGAGCATCATGCACCAATGTAAGCAGGGTCATACTGCTGGCGTTCGCGCCCGGTTTTTTCCGGATACGATACAGACCGTTGAAAAAAGTTTCAATATGCATCATCTGGGGGCACCCCGGGGCCAGGGCTAAGCTGTAACTTCATCGCTAAACGCGGGGAAGTATGTGGGTATGTGGGACAAATGCGAACAACGTTCCCCCTCACATACTCACATACAATCGCCCCAAGTTTCACCCCTGCATCATCCGAGTGCGCTCGGGGTCGGGGCTAGAAGGTGAATTGGAGTGTGATTTGGGGGATGGCGTTCCAGTCGGGGGTGATGTGGGCGTTGCCCTGGATGTCTTCGTAGAGTTGGTTGCGGCGGTGTTGGTTGTAGCGGTGGGATGCATCGATGCCGCCGTAGATGCTGCCGGAGTACCAGGTGAGTTCGAAGAAGGTGATGGCGGCAAAGGCGCCCCATTGATCTTTTTGCGCGGTATCGACCATGCCATAGATGAAGATGCTGTTGAGGATAAGGGAGCGGAAAGCATTGGCGTATTCTCCGGCATAGGCATAGCCCAGGCCGGGGATCATGCCGAGGAGACCGCCGACGCGCGGGCTTTTATCGTGGCCTTGCTCGAATTGTGCGAGTGCTTCGAGGGCGTGGGTTTCGTTGGCGGGACTTTGTAGGAGGAGGGTGCGGGCCTGGGGGAGGTCGCCGGCTTGGATGGCGTAGGTGGCGAGCCGTTGACGGGCCATGCGTTCGGCTTCGGGGGTGGGCTTGGCACGCTTGATGGAGCGCCAGTAGAATTGGGCCGTGTTGCGATCGTTGCGTTGGCTGGCGGCTTGGGCGCGCAGCAGGAGGGCCTGTGGCTCGATATCCCAGGAGGCGTTTTCGGCGGCATCGAGCATTTTTTCGGCGAGGGCAGGATCGTCGGCTTGCAAGTATTGGTAGGCTGCTGCCCAGTAGTAGCTGGCGCGGGCGTCGGGGTCCGGGGCGTGCAGGGCCAGTCTGCGCCATTCGATGGCGGCACTGCGGGGGTGGCCTTCGGCTTGCAGGGTGAGGGCCAGGCTGGAGCCTGGCGTTCCCAGGGCGGGGGCGGCGTCAACAGCGCAGAGGGAAAGCAATAGCAGAATGGTGAGCCACTTGTAGAAACGATTGTTGATTGGGGCGCGATGGAGCCCGCCCCTCCAACTGGCCGGTTGACAAGAGGTTTGGTTGTGTGTGGATTTCATTTGCGGTATCTCCGGAACCATTGGGAGTGGTCGGTGACGGGGTCAGCATAACGCTCGACCCCGCTCTGTTGGATGGGGTTGATGCGGTAGCGGATGTGATCCGATTCGCGGATGAGGCGATCGGCGGTCATGGGAATGCCAACCAAGCCATAGCGACGGCATGCTTCGAGGGAGTAGTGGGAGCAGGAGGGATGCATGGCGCAGCGTTGTCCGATGCCCGGGCCAATTTGCTTTTGATAGAATCCGATAATAGCCCGGGCGATGCCGCCGATGATTCCCATACGGGGTGCCGGAGGCTGTGCGCGGCTTTGCTCCGTCATGAGGGCGATCCAATCATGTTGCGGGTGGCCGGTGTATGCAGCGAGCCATGCTTGCAGTGCGTCGGCATGTTGGGTTTGTGATGGTTCGAGGCGAAGTGCCGTCAGGTGCAGAAGGGCTGTGGACAAAGGATCGTTTGTCTGGCTGAGGTGGGCCCGCAGGGCCTCGTTGCGGGCATGGTGCCAGTCGCCTTCGTTACACAGTTGCCAAGCCAGATGCGAGGCGTTCGTGTTATTTGCGGCCCCTGCAAGTCCGGCCGTACAAAGCAAAACGCTCGCCATGGATATGGCGAGCGTTTGTTGGTTGGGTGTCAATCGCATCTGGATTTAGAAGTATTGCGCACCGTACTGCGCCTGCAGGCCATACGTTGTGATTCCCTGGGCGCCTTCAATGCCATCCCAGATTGCCAGCACGATCCCTACAACCGGGATGATGCGTCCCCAGTCCCGGAAATGTAAATCCTTGCCTTCGTTGTATGCCCCTGCGGTACGGATGCCGAAGCAGCATCCGACCAGCAAGCCGGGAAGTCCGCCGCGTTGTTGTTGTGCGTCTGCCATAGGCACGGCACTGAAGAGAAACAGGCTAATAAGACTGAATACCATGATTTTTTTCATACGGAAAACTCCTGTCGATATGATTTAGAAATACTGCGCGCCATATGTGGCTTGCAGGCTGGTTGTGGTTGTGCCTTGGGCGCCTTCGATACCATCCCAAACGGCAAATACGACGCCGACGTAGGGTATGATCCGTCCCCAGTCGCGCAGGTGCAGGTCTTTGCCTTCGTTATATTGGGCAACGGTGCGTACCCCAAAACAGCACCCAACCACAAATCCGATTGGTCCGCCTCTTGCGGCTGCGGTCTGAGCTTGTGCCGGGATTGCAAGCAGCATCATGCTGGCAAGCATGATGGCGGTTACATTCATCAAACGCATAGTGACTCCTCCTTCTTCTAACTCGTGACTATGTACAAGCTATTCCTGCGGTACCGGCAGGTCAAGTTAAATATATGTGTATTTTGGTCTGCTCTTCGCTAGTTACCGTCGTAGGAGGTGGCGCAGGATTCGCGGCCGATTTTGTCGTTGGGAGAGGTGAGCATGATATCGGCGACATCGGTGATCTGGTTTTCGTAGATGTTCCAGCGTTGGGAGAAGAGAAATCCGAATGCGGAAACCCAGATAAAGGGTGCGAGCAGGTTGAAGGATCGGGTCATTTCGGCCACGATAATAACGGTAGAGACCGGGGTATTTGCGGCGCCGGAGAAGAATCCGACCATACCTACGAGGATAAAAACGGTCATGGGTATTTCGGATGCCGGAAAGAGCCACTGGTAGATACCGCCGAAGACGCCGCCCAGTGCGGCGCCGGCAAAGAGCGAGGGGCCAAAGACGCCACCGGATCCACCGGAGCCGATCGAAAAGCTGGTGGCGAGCATTTTTCCAATGAAGCACAAGCTCAGTAGACCGAGGGAGAATTCGCCGTCAACGATTTTGCGCAAGCCGTACGAGCCTTCTCCCAGAACCGGGGGGACGGCGATGGCGATCAGGCCCGTTAGGACACCGCCAATGGCGGGTTTGTAATAGGCGGGGATGGTAAGATTCCGGAAGCGGTCGCGGATGAAATAAAAGAGGCGCACAAACAGAATAGCAGCAAAGGCCGAAATGATTCCGAGCAGGGTGAATGCCGGGAAGTCGAAGATGGAAAGGCTGTATGGAATTTCGGGCAGGACAAACACAGGGGCGATCCCGAAATACATGGTGTAGACGGCATAGGATGCCGCCGATGCAATGATAGCGGGAATGAGGACGCGACCCTCAAAGCGCAGATCTGCGTAGAGGATTTCGGTTGCAAATATGGCAGCGGCCAGCGGGGCGCGGAAGATAGCGGAGATACCAGCGGCCATGCCGGCGAGGATGATTTCGCGGCGATATTTTTGCAGAGCCGGGATGAATTGAACCAGGAGTGAGCTGGCGCCAGCACCAATCTGTGCGATGGGGCCCTCCTTGCCGCCGGAGCCCCCGGTGCCTAATGTGATGGCCGAGGCAATCATTTTCACGATACTGCTGCGTGCACGCAGTTGGCCGTCTTTCTGGTGGTAGGCATCGATGATTTCGTCGGTGCCGTGGCCCCCGGCCTCGGGTGCGAAGCGGTAGACAATCCAGCCGGTTAATAGCCCGCCGGCACCCGCAAGGGCGGGAAACAGCCAGCGACGTAGCGGCGGATGGGTCCAGGGCAGGCTGAGGCGTTTATCGCCCCAGACAATACGTGTTTCGCCATATCCCGCCACCCCCTCCAGAATGAAAATATTCACGAGCGACATGAGTTGCTGGAAGGCAATCGCGACGCAGCCCACCATGATACCGATGGCAGCATATACGCATAACAGGGCGATCGTTTTTCGATATTTGATTTCGGTTGACATACGCGACACCTTTCCGTTTGCAGACGCACGCATGTTTGTAAGAGATAACGCGCGCAAAAATCAATAGGCGAATTCGGGGGGGTGCTGAAGTGGGGCTTGACAGTTGGCGGGGTGGCGGGAAGACTCACCTTTTTGGAAGAATGATCGAAATGATTGGGGATCGGAACACGACACCGGCGACGACTACGGATCACGAGGGATTGGGTTGCGAACCGCAACGGCAGGGAAATGGAAGTGCATTATGGGATTGGCAGAATCTGTTAAGCGGATGTTGATTTTAGGCGACGGTTCAAAAGTCGGGTATTATGCGTTGGCAGCGCTGGGGGAACATGGTCACGAGGGGATCGGGCGGTTCCCCTTTTGCCTGAAGGTGCTTTTGGAGCAGTTGATTCGGATGCAAGGGCATCCGGCTTTTACTGAACAGCACATTACCGAGCTGGCCAACTGGACGCCGGATGGAGCGCGCAGTGAATTGCCGTATATGCCAGCGCGGGTGTTGTTACAGGATTTTACGGGTGTGCCTTGTGTGGTCGATTTGGCGGCTTTGCGCAGTGCGGCCGAGCGGGCCGGCAAAGACCCGAAGGTGATTGAGCCATCGATACCGGTAGATCTGGTTGTGGATCACTCGGTGCAGCTGGACAGTTGCGGATGTGCGGATTCGCTGGATGTGAATCTGGATCTGGAATTCAAGCGCAATCGCGAGCGCTACGTTTTTCTACGCTGGGGACAGAATGCCTTCAAGACATTGCGGGTATTGCCTCCGGGGTTGGGTATTTGTCATCAGATCAATATGGAGCTGCTCGGTTCGTGCGTGGTGCGCGCCGGTGAGGGTGCTGCGGCGTTGGCTTATCCGGACACGTTGGTCGGGACGGACTCCCATACGCCGATGATCAATAGTATGGGTATTGTGGGTTGGGGTGTTGGTGGTATTGAGGCGGAGGCCGCCATGCTCGGGCAGCCGATCCCGATGCTGACGCCGATTGTTACGGGGGTACGGTTGACGGGGCGGATCGGGCCCGGTGTGACGCCTACGGATGTAGCACTGACGATTGTACACATGCTGCGCGAGCATGGTGTGGTGGGGCATTTTGTAGAGTTTTTCGGGCCCGGTGTGGATGCGCTTTCGTTGGCGGACCGGGCGCCGCTCTCGAATATGGCCCCGGAGTATGGGGCGACGATGGGGTATTTCCCGGTGGACAATGCAACGCTTGATTATTTGCGTATGACTGGGCGTAGCGCGGCCCAGATCGATCTCGTGGAACGCTACTGCAAAGCGCAGGGTTTATTCCGGACGGGCACGGAAGATCTCTTGTATTCGCATGTGCTTGAATTGGACCTAGGTACGGTGGAATCGTCGGTTGCGGGGCCCAAGCGTCCACAGGATCGCGTGGCGGTGCGGAATTTGCATACGTCCTTTGGTGCGGATTTACGCAAGAGTCCGGAACAGCGCGGGTTTGGGTTGTCGGCGGCTGACCTTACACGGACGGCGACGGTGCCGGGCAAGGGAGAGCTGCGGCATGGTGCGGTGATCATTGCATCGATCACCAGTTGCACGAACACCTCGAATCCAACCTTGATGCTGGGGGCGGGGATTCTGGCGAAGAAAGCGGTTGCGCGTGGTTTGACGGTGCCGGGCTGGGTCAAGACAAGCTTTGCGCCGGGTTCACAGGTGGCCGAGGATTATTTACGCAAGAGTGGTTTGTTGCCTTATATGGAAAAGCTTGGTTTCAATATTGCGGCCTATGGTTGTGCAACCTGTATCGGGAATAGTGGTCCCGTGGCCGAAGATGTTGAGGCGGCGGTGCGCGAGCAGGATTTAGTGGTGGCGGCGGTGCTTAGTGGGAATCGTAATTTCGAGGGGCGGATTCATCCGTTGACGCAGGCCAATTATCTGTGCTCGCCGCCTTTGGTGGTGGCGTTGGCGCTAGCGGGTCGGGTTGATACGGATCTGACGGGTGCGCCATTGGGCATGGATGCGGCAGGGAAGCCGGTGATGCTGGCTGATATCTGGCCGACGCCCGAGGAGATTGCGGCATACATGTCGTTGGCGGCAGATCCCGAGCTGTACCGCGCGCGGTATGCGAATGTGGCGGATGCGGTACCGGTCTGGAATGCGTTGCCGGCGGGTGCGGGCGACGTCTATGCCTGGGATTCGACCTCCACGTACATCCAGGAGCCGCCGTGGGTGGCGGATGCGCTTGTGCGGCAGGAGGAGCCGGTTGCTATAGCCGGTGCCCGTGTACTGGGTTATTTTGGTGATTTTGTTACGACCGATCATATTTCGCCGGCGGGTGCGATCAAGCCGGATAGTCCGGCGGGGTTGTATTTGCAAGGGCAGGGCGTGGGTGTGGCACAGTTCAATTCGTATGGTTCGCGGCGTGGTAATCACGAGGTGATGTTGCGCGGAACGTTTGCCAACATCCGGTTACGCAATAAGCTGGTGGCGCAGACGGGTGGTTACACGAAGTTGTGGCCGGATGGGACCGATATGTCGATTTATGATGCAGCGATGCGCTATGCCGAAGGCGGAACGCCGTTGGTGGTGTTGGCTGGCCAAATGTATGGTGCTGGATCATCGCGCGATTGGGCGGCGAAGGGTACCGCGCTACTCGGCGTACGCGCCGTGATCGCCGAGAGTTATGAACGGATTCATCGCAGTAATTTGGTCGAGATGGGCGTACTACCGCTGGAATTTGTGGATGGGCAGACAGCAGGAGGGCTTGGGCTTTCGGGGGCAGAGGTGTTTTCTATCAAGGGGATTGGTGCGTTGGTGCCCGGTAAGCGCTTGCTGGTCGAGGCCGCCGGGGTGCAAGGTGTCGTTGCCTTTGAAGTGTTGTGCCGGATTGATTCGCCGATTGAGGCTGTGTATTACCGGCATGGAGGGATCTTGCCTTATGTTTTGCGAGAGGCAATGGCCGTGAGCCAGTAGGGGTGGCCGGATGCGGCGGGTTTTTGTTTGCGGGTTACCAATGCTGCGCTAACATAGGGCTGTTATGAAAACACACCTGATACGTTTGGTTGCGATTGTGGCTGGGTTCATTTTTTTCGTGTTTGTTTCGCGGGCATTGATGGTTCCTGTCGTGCAGATATCTGCATTGGGCAGTTGGGGGTTGGGGTGTATGCTATACAGTTATGAATTAGGTGGTTCCCGTCGGATCTACCGGCAGGGGTTTGAGGAGCGTGGTTGGCTTGAGAGGGCCTGGCTGTTGGCTGGTGCCGGTTGCGTTATCGGGGCCGTTGCGCTGATGGTTATTTATTTGTAGTGCAGGAAAGCAGGAACAGAGGCATGCGAAAAGTCAGGTTATTGATAAATACGCGCTCAGGCGTGGGGCAGTCCTTCCGCGCCTTGCGCACGGCGGTCGATCGGCATTTTGAAAAGCCGGGGATTGACGTGTCCTACCAATTTACGCAAAGCAAGGATGATGGCATTGCCAAAGCGCAGCGCGCGGTAGAAGAGTCGGTTGACACGGTCCTGGTAGTTGGTGGGGATGGTACCGTCAGCACGGTGGGACGTGTGTTGGTGAACACACCGACAATGCTCGGGGTGATTCCTGCGGGCAGCGGCAACGGCTTTGCCCGCCATTTCGGGATCGATTTGCGTGTGGCCAAAGCGGTAGCGCAAATGGCGGGAGGTACCTGCCAGGCAATTGATGTGGGCGTGGTGAATGAAGTACCTTTTTTTGTGACCTGCAGCATGGCCTGGGATGCCGCGATAGTCCGGACGTTCGAGAAGTTTCCTTTTCGGGGTATTTTGCCCTATGTTTTTGCGGGGGTGCAGGAATTTTTTGATTACAAGCGGCAGAATATGCGTGTTGTTTTTGACGATGGAGAGGCGTGCGACTTGAAGGAGCCTGTTATTCTTACGATTGCCAATCTGACACAATTTGGTGGGGGTGCTGTGATTGCGCCACGTGCGAAGCCAGATGACGGGCAGTTGGAATTCATCAGTGCCTTGCAGCGCGATTTCCCGCTGGTGTTGGCGAATCTGGGCCGCCTTTTTGATGGGTCCATTGCCCGGATTCCGCAGGTGTATTCACGCAGTGCCACGGGGATGCGTGTGGAGCGCGAACACGCGGGGCCCGTTCAGCTTGACGGGGAACTGATGGATATGGATGCAAATGTTGAGGTGAGCGTGTTGCCCCGTGCCTTGCGTGTGTTGGTGCCCGGAAAATTAGAGGACAAGGCCTGATGCGAATGGTGCTATATAATATGCGCTATGGCACCGGTGGTGGGTTTTGCTGGCCGTGGCAGGGGTATTTGCGGCAGACCACACCGAATGTGAATCAGATCGCATCTTTCTTGCAGGATCTGAATCCTGATATGGCCGGGTTAGTTGAGGTGGATAGTGGTTCTTTTCGTCACCGGCGTCACCATCAGGCGGAGCAACTGGCGACCAAGCTGGGGCATTATCATTGTTACCGTAGCAAGTATCAGGAGGGAAGCTGGTTGCATCATATCCCGGTTTTGAACAAGCAGGGGAATGCCTTTCTGACGCGTGATACCATCCGGCAGAGCCAGTTTCACTTCTTTAATCGTGGCATGAAGCGTCTTGTGATCGAGCTTGAGCTTGAGGGGGTAACCTTTTTTCTCGTGCATCTGGCGTTGAAATTCCGGATTCGTCATCAGCAGATGGCCGAGTTATATGATTTGGTAAAATCGACGAAAAAGCCCCATGTGGTAGCTGGGGATTTCAATGCTTTTTCCGGGCGCAACGAAATGAATCTCTTTTTGGCGGCTACCGGCATGCAGAATGCGAATGTAGAGGGTTTGCCGACCTTTCCCAGTTGGGAGCCCAAGCGCGAACTGGACTTTATTTTTTATAGTCAGGGGATTCATATGCGTGATTTTACGGTACCATTGGTGCAGTATTCCGACCACTTGCCCTTGGTTTTTGATTTTGATTTGCAATGATAGTTCTTGGTGCTTGGTTCTTGGAGTGGAAGAGGGAGTGATCGTATGATATTTTCGTATTTGGTGGCGTTGTTTGTGGGTTTGCCCTTGTTGGAGTTGTGGGTGTTGCTTTTGATTGGTGAGCGTATTGGGTGGGCACCGACCATACTGTTGGTGATTGTGACGGGTGTGGTTGGTGCCGGGTTGGCGCGTTCGCAGGGATTTCAGACGTTGGCGGCGATTCAGCGGGATATGGCGGCGGGGATCATGCCGGCACCTCGTCTGATGGATGGTGTGATGATTCTCGTCGCAGGCGCGATGCTGCTAACGCCCGGTATCTTGACGGATGTATGCGGGTTTCTATTGCTGGTGCCGGCTACGCGGCAGATCATTCGGAATTACTTGCGGATCAAGCTGGAGAAAAAATTGCAAGAAGGTTCGGTGGCCTTCACGTATCGCGAGTTTTGATTACTTGGCTGCTGCTGCAAAGCGGTCGAGGATGCGGCGAATGGCGGACTCGCGGGTTTCGATGCTTTCGCAAAGTTTGAATTGCACCATGGCGCGGTTGAGGTTTTGTTCCTCGTTCTTCACCTTGAAGTATACATTGCCTGCGAGGTAATCGGCGAAGAAGCGTATGCCGAGCTCGAAGGTCAGTAGCCGAATGCTATCGAATTGGAAGCGCAAATCGTTATCAGAGAGGAAGCTGCGGGCAAAGGTCATATAGCCTCTGACGATGGCTTCACAAAGGTCCGTATCAAAGATAACGCGCGTCAGATCCTGGGTTTCCTCACCGGCGGGATTGCAGCAAGATCGCAAGCAATCGCCGAAATCATAGTGCACGAGTCCTGGTTTCACGGTGTCGAGATCGATGATGCAGGTGCCTTTGCCGGTTTCGTCATCGATCATGATATTGGCGACTTTTGGATCGCCATGAATGGGGCGAATGCATAGTTCACCGCGTTGGCAGGCATCTTCCAGTACTGAAGCCCAGTCGCGTCGTTTGGCAATAAAGCGGTAGCATTGCTCGGCATCTACCGAGCTTTTGAGGCGTTCCTGTGCGAGAGGGTTTTCAAGGGTTTTATCCATTTTGGCAATGTAGCCTGGGGTGATATGAAATCCGGGCAAGGTGTCGGTGAGTGCATCGGTCGGGATATCGCAGATGAGTCGCTGAAATTGTCCCAGGACAAATCCGGCCTCGTGGGCATGCTCAAGGTTTTGGATTTGCTCATACGCTGTGGCGGAAGCGATGAGGGAAATGGCGCGCCAGTAGTCGCCGGCGGAGTCTTGAATGAAATCAGCCCCGGACTTGGTTGGTATCACACGCGGGAGTTGCCAGATGCGGTCGGACATGTGTTGTTCGGTCTCGAGTTTCTTGTGCACATGTTCGGTGACCACCTTCATGTTACTGATAACCTTTTCCGGCGAGGCAAACACATGTCGGTTGAGTCGTTGCAAGACGACGCGTTCTTCCGAGAAGGTGGTGCGAAAGATGGCGATGTAGGTGTCGTTGACATTGCCTCCGCTGCTGGAGAGAACTCTTACGAGACGTCCGGCGACATCGAATTCCGGTGCTATCAGCGCTGCTCTCATGGTGCAAATTCCTAATCCATAGCTAATCGTCCCGGGGTTATTTCCCTGACGGGAATAATCTGGACGTATTTATTTTTGATTCAACCGTGGTCGTATCTTGCCAGTTCGGCTCATGAAACACAAGATTGTGTGTCGTGTGGCCGCGATAAAATGGCGGTGGGTATCGGGGGCGGGTGCGTGTTGAAGGGTTTGCAAAATGGCCGTAGAGGCGTTATGGTATCGCGCACGATGAAGATGAGGTAATACAAAGTGGTGGAGGTGAGTATGTTGCAGCCGCAAGTGGGAATAATCATGGGTTCCAAGTCGGATTGGGAGACGATGCAGCATGCTGCGGGCACGTTACAGGAGCTGGGGATATCCTACGAGACTGAAGTGGTTTCGGCGCATCGAACGCCCGACAAACTTTTTGCCTATGCAGAAAATGCGCGTGAACGCGGGCTAGCGGTAATCATTGCCGGGGCCGGTGGTGCCGCGCATTTGCCGGGCATGACAGCGGCCAAGACCTCTCTCCCTGTTCTGGGGGTTCCGGTACAATCCAAGGCGCTAAGCGGGATGGATTCCCTGCTTTCGATTGTGCAGATGCCTGCGGGGATTCCTGTTGGAACGATGGCGATCGGACGAGCCGGGGCGGTGAATGCGGCTTTGTTGGCTGCCTCGATTCTGAGTATAGGTGACGAAGCGGTGCATACGGCACTAGAGGCTTATCGTGCCCGTCAGACAGAGTTGGTTTTGGCGCATCCCGATCCAAGCGAGGCGGCATGAAGCTCGGTATTCTGGGCGGTGGGCAGTTGGCAAGGATGCTGGCGTTAGCGGGGCATCCACTGGGGATCTCCTGCGTGGTGCTGGATCCGGCATCGGATGCCTGTTCGAATGTTGTTGCCGATCAGATTGTGGGTGGATATGCGGCTGCGGATGCTCTGGACAAGCTTGCGGCAAGGGTTGATGTGGTCACATACGAGTTCGAGAATCCACCGGCGGAAAGTGTGGCGCGCCTTGCCGAACGCGTGCCGGTGTATCCCTCGGCAGATGCCTTGTCCGTGGCGCGTGACCGACTGAAAGAAAAAGCACTTTTCCGCGAACTAGGAATTGGCACGCCGGACTTTGCTGCGGTTGATAGTTTGGCTGATTTGCAAGCCGCGGTTGGGCGTATTGGCTTACCGGCTGTGCTGAAGACGCGCACGTTGGGGTATGATGGCAAAGGGCAATTTGTGTTACGCGCAGCTACGGATCTTGCGGCGGTGTGGCAGGAAACGCATGGTGTGCCTTGTATTCTGGAATCGTTTGTGTCTTTTCAAAGAGAAATATCTGCTTTGGCGGTGCGCGCTCGTGATGGGGAGATTGCATTTTATGCGGTTACGGAGAATACGCATGCCGGTGGGATTTTGCGTCTGTCGGTGCCCCGCGCGGGAGACGCCATGCAGGGGCAAGCCGAGTGCTATGCACGTCTGCTATTGGAAAAGCTGGATTATGTCGGTGTTCTGGCATTGGAGCTGTTCGATACGGGCGATGGTTTGCTGGCGAACGAGATGGCCCCCCGCGTGCATAACAGTGGTCATTGGACCATTGATGGTGCGGTAACCAGTCAGTTCGAAAATCATTTACGGGCAGTATTGGGGCTACCGTTGGGCTCCTGTGCGCTGCGGCATCCGGCCGTGGCCATGGTGAATTTCATTGGCGATATGCCTTGTATTGGGGATGTTCTTGCGCTTGAAGGGGCGCATCTGCATGTCTATGGCAAGTCGGGGCGCGCGGGCCGTAAAGTTGGCCACGCGACGATTTGCGGGGAATCTGAAGCAACCATTGCCAAGGGGCTTGCGAGGCTCCGAGAGCTTGCTGCCGATTCTGATCGCTAGTGGGCAGGGCGATCCGAGCAAAGGATCTGCCACATGGCTTCCGGGGTGGTTGCGGCGAGGAGATCTTGCCGCGCTTTGTTTTGCAGGCGGCGGAAGAGTGCCGCAACGAATTGCATGTATGGCCGCGACGCATTTTCGGGGGCGATCACGAGAAAGATCAGGTGTGTTTCCGGTACGCCATCAGCGTTGAAATCGATGCCGGCGGTGGAGCGTCCCACCACGCACAGTAATTGTGCCACAAGACTTGTACGCAGATGCGGGAGGGCGATGCCATCGCCCATTACGGTTGGCATTTGCTGCTCTCTTGTCATAATGCCGGCGATCAGTTTTTCGACATCAGCAAGCGATCTCTTGGCGGCCAGATGTGTGAGCATTTCACGAATGACAGATTCGGGTGTATGACCTTGCAGTGCGGGCAGCATATCGGATGCCGACAGCCAGTCGGCCAGTTTCATCTGGTTGGTTGGTGTTGGTCCCAGTATTCGTCGAGCGGTGGGTGCGGTTTGGCCCGTGAGATAGGCGCGAATATCAGATGGTGTTTGTGCTTCCAGCATGAACATGCGCCCGGCGGGGTTCAGCAGTTGGGTGATGGTAGCCATGAATTGGATGTGGGGTGCCGGTCGCGTTTTGGGCGACAGCGTCATGACAAAGATACGGCTGGGCTCGCCATCCAACGAATCGCAAGCGACACCTTCTTTTGCGAGGCCCACCACGCAAACCAGCTTGCTTACAGAATCGGTCTTGCCATGCGGGATGGCGATGCCAGCTTCCAGTGCGGTGGACATCTTTTGTTCGCGATCCCATATAGCTTGGCGAGCGGCATCGCGGTCCTTGATGTCACCGCATTCATATAATAGATCGAGCAGTTCTTCGTATATAGCCGTCTTGGTGTTGCCGTGGAGCTGCATTCGGATGTGGCGTTCGGTCAAGGTGCTTGTAAGGGAGAAGGTCGGGCTGGGGTCATTTTGCTTGTTGTCGAGTATTCCCTGGCTCAGGGCTCTGGCATCGAAGGGCTGTTGTAGTGATCGTAGCGTGTCTTCGAAGGCGGCCGAGGCCTCCAGCATCATGTTGCGGATGAGTCCGATCTCGGAGGGGTGCACAAGGAAGCGTAATTCGGTCTGGTTGCGCGTGAGGTCGATAATGGTTGTATTGCGGCGGAGCTGGAACAATTGACTTTCGCGGTCGATGCAGTGCCAGTAGTACCCTTCCTGTTCGAATACCGCGCGCAGTTTTTCGAGATAAAACTCGGCCATGGCTTCCGATGCCAGCGTGAAAGAGATGGCTTCGCGGCTGGTGTCCTTGTCGGGGGCCGTGCGTGTTCCACGGCGCGGGATCTCCAGGAGTCGTGATAGTAGCAGGGGGGCAAGCATGGTGTTGAGCATGACCATGAGAACGACGGACGCAAAGAATTGCGGGGGGAGTGGGCTGCCGTCGGCAAAGAGGGCGACACTGGTGCCGATGGCGGCAACGATGAGTCCGACTTCACCCCGCGGTACCATTCCCACGCCGATGCGTGCAGCACCGAGCATGTTGAATTGAGCGAGAAGCGAGGGCAGTCCGCAGCCGATGATTTTGGCCAGGATTCCGACAACAGTAAAGATGAGTCCAAAAAGGAGTACGGATGGAGACATGACCGCATGGAGATCGATGAGCATGCCGCTGACGCAGAAAAATACCGGTACAAAAAATGCATGTACCGGGTGGAGATTCTCGCGGATCAAGTGACGGATATCGGTTTGGGAGAGTGAGACCCCCATGACATAGGCGCCGATGATCATGGCGAGCCCGGCTTGTTCAAAAAAGGCAGCCAGCATCAGGGCCAGTCCGAGAGCCATGATCGCGATGGCTGTTGGTTCGCGGAAGTATTTAAGCAGCAGTCCGATTCGTCGTGAAGCCATGATGCCGACCGCGCTTGCCAGCAGCCAGATGCCCAGAGCCTTCACGCCGATCCGCGTTACGCTGCTCCAATTGACGGCCCCGCCATCTGTGGCGGCAGTGACAACACCCAGGACAACGGCCAGCAAGATAATTCCAAGGACATCATCCACGATGGCTGCCGAGATAATCGTTACGCCTTCGGGCGAATCGAGTTTGTGTTTTTCGGACAAGATGCGTGCGGTGATGCCCACGGATGTGGCTGTGGAAATGACGCCCATGAAAAGGCAGACTGGGTGGGTGAACGGAAGATGCATTCCCAGAATCCGCTGCGACATCACGGAGGTGATCCAGGCTGCGGAAGCAAAGGCCACAACAATCCCGCCAATGCCAACCAGTGTGCCGGCGAAGCTATAGCGCATCAGCAGTTTGAGGTCGGTTTCCAAGCCTGCATCGAATAGCAGGATGATTGCGGCAATGGCCCCGAAGGCATACAGTTCCGGAGAAATGGGATGCATCGCTTCGGCGATCGGGAAAATCCCCTGTGGTAATCCGGGCAGTGCAATGGCTCCCAGGGCAAAGGGCCCGATAAGCATTCCGCTGACGAGTTCACCCAGTACGCCGGGCAATTTAATAGCGGTGAAGGCCCATTTGCCGATGCGCACGGCAAACATGATGATACCCAGTTGGAGGGCTAATAACATCATGCGTTCGGTAATGCCACCGCCATGTGATCCTGCGCTTTCGGAGGCCAGAGCGGTCCCCGTGGTTGCAAGCAAAAGCAATGCGGAAAGGATTCTTTTCATGGCGCACCTTCTGTTGGAGAGTGTGTATCTTTTGGTATGTGGTGATGGTTGTCTGCCAGCGCCTTCAGAATGGTTGCGCGGCTAGCTTGCCGATGCAGGGTTTCAAGTACTGCTGGCTGTCGCAGTGCGAAGCTGATGGCACGCATGATTCGCAGGTGCGCGCTGGTGTCGGTACTAAGAATCAAAATCACGATTGTGACGTCTTGTCCGTCAATGGCGCGAAAGTCGACGGCATTTTCGAGAAAATTGATCGCGACCAATGGGTGCGGCAAATCCACCAGTGCGGCGTGGCGTGGATGCGCCAGAGCGATGCCGTGTCCTACGCCGGTGCTGCAGAGTGCCTCGCGGGCCAGTAGCAATTCCCATAGCAGGGTGCGATTGCATCCGTCGGGAAGCCGCGTAAGGGCAAGTGCCTCGTGTAGTGCGGAGGGTACGTCATTCCCGCTCACTCGATAGTGAATGCCACCTAGCTGCACGCAATCGGTAAGCGTGAAATCCCCGGCTGCAGACGCGGGGAACGCAACGGTGCGTCCAGATCCCTGGCTGCGATGCAGCAGCCACTCCTGGAGGCGACCTCTGGAAAAGCGGTACTGTGCGCCAACACGGGTAAATGGGATTTTGTCATCTGTTACCCACCGGTAGATCGTTTTGCTGGATACGTTCAGTAGTTCGGCTGCTTCTTTGACACCAATTTCCATAAAATTACCCGTAATGTCTGTTTAGTTAGACAAAAATAGACACTTTGGTTGCGGTGGTCAAGAAGCAATGTTGGTCGAGCTGCTCGTAGACTGATAGGCGGTAAGTGTGCCGAACCAAGGATTTGGCAGATCAGAAGCCTTGGAGGAACTCTAC
>JBLRXB010000028.1:0-16333 GCA_047920915.1 Kiritimatiellia bacterium | reverse complement strand
GGGGCCATCATGGACATCCTGCCATCCTTGCATGCGCCTACCATTAGCCGGTTACATAGTACCGATTGGAGTGCCGTTGAGACGGTTATTGACGAAGCCGTGGTACGGGAGATTATCCCGCGCTTGAAATCGGCCGGAGCAGAGGGTATAGTGGAAATTCCCCTAAACAAGGTCATTGCCTAAGAGGGATTTCGTTCATCAGGAGGAAAACGTGGGTTCAATCAAGAAAAAGCGTCGTAAGAAAATGACGAAGCATAAGTACCGCAAGCGGATACATGCTGATCGTCACAAGAAGAAATAAGCCGGGAGGTAGATGATGCGGTCGGGTCTGCTGCTGTTGATGGTTGCAGCAATGATCGCTGCCGGATGCCGGTCGGTTTCGTACCAGACGGCAGACTCCGCAGCAGTGGAGCCTGCCGTCTTCTCTTCTGCGGAAGCCGCCCTGGCAAAGGCTTTGGCGGCATTTTTGCATGGACGGTTAATCGAAGGCATGGATGGTGCAGGCATTGCAGACGCAATGCCCCATTACCGGTATGCCGCGCATTATGCACAAGGCAGTCATGCGGTGCATGCCAGAATCGCAGCTGGCGCATTGTATCGCGGGAATTTATCGGCCGCCCTGGATGCATTGCAAGCGTCCTATACGGCCAGACCGGATGATCCCGAGCGCATGATTGCACTAGCAACCATGTATCAACTGGCGAATCAACCCGCTGCCGCGACCGAACTATATAATCAAGCGCTCGCGATCACGCCAACAAATACGACCCTGGCACTGGCACTGGGCGATCTATACTTTCACCAGCAGGATGATGAACGGGCCCTGACCATGTTCGACACGGCATTTCGGCAGGCGGCAGAACCAGAAGCTATTGAAAAGTACCTCTATCAGCGTGTTCAGCGCTTTGTGATTTCCGGGGAACTGGACCGGGCCATTGCCGCTCTGGAACGCATTGCCGAATGGAGCGCGGAAGACAAAGGTGAAATCGGCTACATGATCGGCGAATTGCATATTGCCCGACAAAGCATATCCGATGCCTTGCAAGCACTTTACGTCGCAGTGGCGCTTCCCGGAGCCCCACCCGCAGCATTCCTGCGCCTCGGCTCACTATTACTCGACGCGGAACGCCCCGCTGAAGCCATCGCGGTCATCCAGTCTGGCGGTGACCGCTTTCCGGACCTCGCATCCTTTCCCTTTGCTCTGGGTGGTTTACTCATCGAGGACCGGCAATATGAAGAAGCCCTGCTGGCATATGAAAATGCGGTCCGCATCGCCACGCAAACCGATGACCTCAGCACAGCAGACGAGAACAAGATGCAGGACCGCAAAAACCTGTTACTGGGCCTGGCAACGGCGCAAGAGCGACTCAAACGATTTGATGACGCCGCAGCGACCATGCAACTGCTACTGGCTGAATATCCCGACAGTCATATTGCCATGAACTTCCTCGCATACATGTGGGCGGAAATGGACACCAATATCGAGGAAGCCTATGCGCTCAGCAAGCGCTCGCTGGAAATGGATCCTCGTAATGGGGCCTATCTTGACACACTGGGCTGGATCTATTTTCGCAAGGGTGAACTGGATAAGGCACTCCTTCACGTAGCGCAAGCTCGCGAACAAATCGGATCGGACCCGGAGATCATCCTGCACTTCGGTGATATATATGCCGCCAAGGGTGAGCAGGAACGCGCCGTTCAATACTGGCAAGAAAGCCTGATGGCCAACCCTACCAAGGAGAACCGGGCCTGGGAGCAACTCGTGCAAGCCGGGATCGACCCCCGGAACTGGCTCCCATCCGAAGATGATAACACCAGCATATCGTCAGAACGGCCCGATAACGATACTGCCGGAACAGCCAAAACCGAACGCGCTCCACAAGCCCAAAACCACGATGATCCGCGTCCGGAAAAGGGACTCGATACTGAAGGAGATCAACCCTGATGCCAGCAATTCATCAATTCACCGCAGGCTTTGCCTGGCATGATGCCATCAGTAACGAGGCCCAGCTTTTCCGCAAGATCTTTCGCGGCTGGGGCTATACGTCCGAAATCTACTGCGAGCCCGCTAACACAAGCCGGGATCTGCGCGAACAGATCAAAGACATTCACACCGCAACGTCCGAGATTGCGGCTGATGATCTCGTCCTGCTGCACCTCTCGATCGGTTCTGTCGCCAACAACATCTTTGCCTCACTTCCCTGCCGGAAGGCGATCCTGTATCATAACGTAACCCCCGCGCATTATTTTCAATTCACGAATGCCCAAATAGCGGCACATCTGCAGCGCGGCCGGGAGCAGGTTGCCGCATTGGCAGGACAAGCAACAGTAAACATGGCCGACAGCGCCTTCAATGCCTCCGAAATGCAAACCATGGGCTATCAGGACATCAAGGTACTGCCGATTGTAATCGACACGGAGCTAATGAACACCCCACCCACACCACGCCTCATGGAACGGCGGCGCGATGGCCTTCTGAATGTCATTTTTGTGGGACGCTGCACGCCTAATAAAAAAATCGAAGATGTCTTGCGCGTGTTCGCCTGGCTGCAAAAAAACATCACGCCGCTTTGCCGATTGACCCACATCGGATCCAAAGCCGGAAATGAACGCTACCACGCCATGCTGCTTGCCATGTGCAAGGAGTGGCAACTTTCCAACGTGGAATTTACCGGATCCGTATCACAGGCCGATCTGCACGCCTACTACAAGACCGCCGATGCATTCCTGTGCATGAGTGAACACGAGGGCTTTTGCATTCCCCTCATCGAAAGCATGCTGCACGATGTGCCGATTTTGGCCATGGCAGATGCCGCCGTGCCGGAAACCCTCGATGGCTCCGGCATCCTTCTCACCGAACGCCGCTTTGATCTAGCCGCAGAGGCGGTATACCAACTCAACCAAGATCCCGCATTGCGCGAAGGGGTTTTGCAAACCCAGCGTGAACGCCTTGCTCGTTACAAAAGCAGAGACCTCGAGCACGAATTGCGTGTCTGCTTGCAATCGGTGCTACCGCCCTTATGAACCCGGTTATATCGCATGCCCCTGAAGAAACACGCGCCCTTGCCGCTGCGCTTGTCGCACAACTGCAACCCGGTGACGTCGTCGCGTTGTTTGGGGACCTCGGCAGTGGCAAAACCGTGTTTGCACGTGGCCTGGCAAGTGCCCTTGGTGTGCATGCCCCTGTCAGCAGCCCGACCTACACCATTCAGCACACCTATGTCGGCAGCCAGGGACATGTACACCATATCGATCTGTACCGGCTGATGACCCCTGATGATGTCGATATGCTCGATCTAACGACCTGCTGGGAAAGCGATGCCATCACCATAATCGAGTGGGCTGAACGCGCCGGCAACCTACTGCCCCCGCAAACATGGCGCATTACGATCTCGGCGGGTGCCCTACCCGATGCACGCCAGATCCAGATCGTTCCGCCGAATCGTGTCATGTGACACCGTGTAACGCGAGTCTGTAACTTCACCGCTTTTCCAGATTTTCTACCGCATACAAAAAAATCACTGGAGGGATGAGCTCCGTCTCGTCCGCGTCCGTGAAGCGCGCATGTAATGCCCATAGCCAGACCAAAGGTCTCTTCATGGACTGATGATGCGCTTTCAACGGGCCAGTCGGGACAGAGCCCAACCCTCCATCTCCCCCCTCACACCCCCACATAGCCACACACTCACACACTTCCCAAGTTTCATCATGCATCATCGCACTTGCCTCTTGCCTCCTGTCTCCTGCCTCCCTATCATACACAGCCATGGAATCTAGACACAGGGATACGCCCGACAACCTACTCAGCCTGCTGGCAATCGCTATCGATGCGCTTGCTATCTTCGGCGGCTTCATGTTGGCAACATGGCTGCGCTTTCGCAGTGGGCTGATTCCTCTCACAGCACCACCGACTGACAATCTGTTTCAGCAATATAGCATCGGAGCTGCGGTGGCCACCATCGTGATGCTCTTGATCTTTCGCTCACAAGCACTTTTTATCCGCCCTCAAACAGGTTCGTTTGTTGATAAAATACCGCGCATCACCAAAGCCATCGGCCTCGGCGTTCTCGGAACTGCCGTTCTTGCTTTCGCCGCCCAAAATCAGGCCGATTTCGCCAGATTGGTCGTCGGTATATCCTTTATCACCATCAGTTTTGTCGTTTTGCTTGAACGCTACATTCTGTTCCGGATCGAGTGGAACCTCGCCCGACACAGCAAGCAACGCAATCTCGTCTTGATTCTGGGAACCGACCACGTGGCAGCACGTCTAACCGAGACCCTCAGACAGGAACCGATGCTCAGAGCCAATGTTATCGGCTTTGTTAAAACAAGCACCGAACCGGATGACCCCAAAATTCCACCAGCTCGCATTCTTGGCTATCTGGACCAACTGGAAGAGATCGTGACCCAATACGATATCCACGACATGATTCTCACCGACTCCTCGATACCGCATAACCAAATCGTACAAATCCTGCTTTTGTGCGAGCATAACCTGATCGGATTTAAAATGGTGCCTGATTTATTTCGCATCATGACAACCAGTATGGATGTACAATCGCTTAATGACATACCCCTTCTCGGCATTAGCCCATGGCCCTTGGACCAATTCTGGCATCGCTGTCTCAAACGGATGGAAGACATCGGCGGTGCCATTATCGGATTACTGCTATCTGCCCCCATCATCGCCATTGCTGGATATGCAATTAAAAAAACATCGCCCGGTCCCCTCTTCTATGTGCAGCAGCGCTGTGGCCAGGGCGGCCAGCCATTTAACTTATATAAATTACGCACGATGCCGGTGGATGCCGAAGCGACTACAGGCCCTGTCTGGACACAACCAGACGATGAACGACGCACCCCCGTTGGAGCATTTTTGCGCGCCCATAATCTCGATGAACTACCGCAGTTCTGGAACGTCCTGAAGGGAAACATGAGCTTGGTCGGACCACGTCCCGAGCGCCCCCATTTCGTCGAACAATTCAAGGGCGAAATTGTCAAATACATGTTTCGCCATGTTTCCAAACCCGGAATGACTGGTTGGGCACAAGTAAATGGCCTCCGCGGCAACACCGACTTGACCGAACGCGTCAAATACGATCTCTACTACCTGGAAAACTGGTCGCTCAGTTTCGATTTCAAAATTCTACTCAAAACGCTATTTACAAATCGCAATGCTTACTAATCCACATGCCAAATCCGGAGCCCACATGCTAAAATCGCTCTTCCGCCTTGCCTTCATATGTACCCTCGTGCCAATTGCCACGGACTGCATGGCGGACAATTTCGAAACCGCCGATCAGCATTTTCAATCCATATCCTTGCTGCTGGAACAGGCCGACCAATCCTTCGAAACCAGCGCGCTGCAGGATGCCGGGCGTCTTTACGGTGCGACCGTTCGAGCTTATGAGCAGTTCATGATATCCTTTCCCGACTTCGCTCCCGATCTGGTCCGCTTTCGAATTGCCTATTGCCGTAACCAAATGGACCTCATCCGTCAAAAACGCAATAATTTACAAGAAAACAACGCAAAACAACCACAGGAACAGCCCATCGAAAGGAAACCGATGGCATTACCCGCCAGCATTCTCGTTGCCCTGCAAAACGAAGAAAACAGCGAAAACCTGCGCGCGCAGTACGAAAGCATGGCAAGAGCAAGGGAGCCCGCTGCGCCACTGCTGCGAGCAACAATGCTCGTCCGTGAAGGAAACTTGCTTGCGGCTCGCAATCTACTGGAACAATTTATCATCGATCATCCGGCTAACCCGGCAGCACACTACAACCTGGCACAAGTAATCTTAAGAGACACACAGCCCGATATGGAAAAAGCACGCGAACATTATCGCCGTGCCATCGAAAACGGCGCCCCGCGTGACCAAGATCTGGAAATCGTGATCAATTTTTAGCCGCTGCAAAACGCTGCAATTCGCCATAAAAGAACCGGTGTGCGGCGAGAACATGCGCCTGCATTTCAGCATCTGTACGCTCGGCCGCATCTCCGCCCCGGTACTCACTGACCATCGTCAAGAGCACATCACTGGCCCAAGCCGGTTGACGCAGCCGCAAGAACGTGAGCAAATCGCTACGCGATGCATTCCACCGACTGCGTAAAAAAAGACGAAAATTGCGAAGCGGGTGACGAAAACTGCGCCACCGCAAGCCCGTGGGGCGATAGGCGGGCTCGTCGGGCGTCCCGACACGCGGGAATGCCATATCCCGTGTGTCCACTGCCGTACCCGAAAAATCTGCGGCCAGAAGCATGGAACTCACCCATACCCTGGCGGCCGCCTGCGGCTCGCGTAAACGCCAGATCTGTACGGGCGGCGCATCGACTGGCCGTTGCCCTTGCCCCCCCTCGTGCACCCGCCAAACCTGCAAGTTATCCCCCAGCAGATCGACCCCATAGTGCTTGATGCGCATACAATCAACCATGTTGTACCCATGCACAATCCGGACAAGAACAGGCGCATCGCAACCAGGCCCCACAGGAGCCCCTCCTTGAATCACAGGACGCAATTCATAGGCTGTGATCGTGGGTTCCGTGGGCGTGCTCTTTACATAGACTACTCGCGACTGCCACGATTCAGATAACGGCAAAAAACCCTCGAAGTCCCCCTGCCCCAAGCGCAATGGTTCAAACCCTCGAGATGCATATTGGGAAGCAAGCAACCAGAACGCAACCGTACCCACGCAGCACAAGAGTGCTATCGCAACCAAACGTTCGTGCATGGCTGTCATTCACGCTTCTCCTTGCCTAGTAGCACAATCCGGAAGGTGCGCAAAATGATCTGCAAATCCAGGCTGATCGACATATTCTTGATGTAGTACAGGTCGTATTCCACCTTCCGGCGGGTTGATTCAACCGAATTGCCGTAAAGACTGTTAATCTGGGCCCAACCAGTCAATCCGGGCAAGGCATACTCCCGTTCACGATAAAAAGGAATCTTCGCGGCTAGCTCGTCGACCAACCCGGGTTGCTCGGGGCGCGGCCCCACCAGGCTCATATCCCCGCGCAAGACATTCAAAAGCTGCGGCAATTCATCCAGCCTGAACATACGCAGCATACGCCCCAGCGGCGTAATGCGGGGATCATCGAGCGGGGACCACACCGGACCGCTCAATTCATCTGCCCCCACCCGCATCGTACGGAACTTGTAAATCCGAAACACCTTGCCAAATTGCCCCGCGCGTGGCTGTTTGAACAAAACAGGGGCGTGCGGCTCACTGATTTTGATCAGTGCAGCTACCAACAGACCAACAGGTAGACAAACAATGCCTCCGATTACACAGGCACACAGATCACAAAACCGTTTTACACGAAAAATCACAGGGACCTGCGACTCAAAACCATGCCGGCGAATATCGGATTCCCTCACAAGATCCAAAGGTACCCGCCCGCAAAATTCCTCGCATACAGCCAACGGCGTCAACACCTCTGTTCCCGAAAAACGCGCCCGGCGTAAAATACGACTCGCATCGTCCGATAAATCCTTCGTGTTTCGCCCCGTCACCAACAAACTCACATCTAGGCTGCGAATCACATCCAGAATTTCGTCGGAACTCACCTCAATCACGGGTATGCCATCCTTGGCGTTGCCCTCTCTGGCGGGCACAAGCGCATATTCATCCTTCACCTGCAACCAACCTACTGTCCGGTGCTGGGGAAGTATGTAGGGATTTTCCAGGTAGTTCCGCATCCTGCACTCATTTCCACCATCAATCATAATCAACACCTGATTGACAATTCCACCAAAACGAAAAATGGCCCGAATGACAAAAAGACGCAAATACAAGGAAAGAATACTATAAAAAAGAACCGCCAAGCCCAATACACCGCGTCCCAGCAGTACTTGCAACCAGGCATAGGACGTAACACTCAGGATCAACACAGCAACACTGACCGAAAACAACCACGTCACAACCAGATTAAAACGCGAAAGCGTAAACTGAATCCGGTAACTGCCAGCCACGTAATTTGCAATCAGGATGCTTCCCACAAAAAGCAACCATCCGTCCAGACGCCCAACCACGAACTGGGCCATTTCTTCCGGCCCGAAGCGCAAGGAGGTAGCCAGCAGAATACTGGCAACCAGACAGAGCAGATCGAGAAAAACGATCCAGCCACTTTGTGATTTCGTGTGTGTATGCATAACAGTAAAAGATCTGAAACAGCAATCCCTTCAAGCAAACTGGCCGATTCAGACAGAGGGGAAAATAGCATTGCGGATGGACGCATGCATACGCTGGAAGCGGGCGCGGATACCTCCTCTACCGGCATGCCGTTGTCCACCGCCCCGCTTGTCGTCATAGTAATAGTAATTATAACCATACGTATAAGCATTGCTGTAATACGCATAATTCGGATACTGGTAGGCATAATACAAGCTGCTGATCCGGTGCATCTCGATACTATTCATGACCATTCCCAGAATATTGGCATCCTTGAGCATATCCAGTGAATAACGCAACATTGGCTTAGGCGTAAATCCAACGCGAGCGACATACAACACCTGCCCGATACCCTGCGAGGCCAGAATCACCGGATCGGTTACACGCAAAACGGGCGAGGTATCCACAAAGATGTAATCATAATCATCATAAACCGAGAAAAAGAATTTTTGAAGATCAATGGTCTGAAGCAATTCAGCCGAATCATCAATGTCGCTGCCAGAAGGAGCAACATCCAAATTCTCGATCCGGGACTTCTGCACGGCATTTTTAAGCGGAAAACCTTCACGCAACGCATCCGCCACCCCGGGATCCCGTTCCAAACCCAGCGACCGGTGAATGCGGCCACGACGCAAGTCCATATCCACCAGCAAAACCCGCTTGCCCATCTGCGCGACCATGATCGCCATATTCAATGTCGTCAGGGTCTTGCCTTCACGCGAATCCGCACTCGTAACCAGCAGAATCTTCTCATTCTTTTGCTTAAGTGCTGTCAGAATACTGGTGCGCAATGCGCGATAGGCCTCGATCGCACCCGTAGAATGCTCTTCGGTAACAATCGGCCGAATCGTACTTTCGAGCCCACTATGCGCCCAGTACGGAATTCCACCCAGAAAAGGTATCCCAAGCCCCTTTTCCACATCCTTGATCGAATGAACCTTGTTATCTAACATCTGCAACAGGAATGCCAAACCAAACCCACCGCCCAGACCGGCAGCCAGTGCAACCGACAGAATCTTCATCGGATCCGGCCAGATCGGTTCATCACGTGTCCGGACATCCTCCGGTATAAAATGCTCGGCCTTCAACTCCTCGGAAACCCGCATATCATGCAAACGACCATAAAGCGTATTGTAATGCGTCACCAAACGCGAAACCATGGATTGCAACCGCCGGTATTCCGCCTGCCGTTGGCTGGCCATCAAATTGCGGGCCTGCCACTGGTACTCCGCCGTTTCCAGCGCACCTAGTTGTATCAGCAAAGCCTGATGCCGATCTTGCAAATTCCGCATTTGCACTTCCGCCATCGTACGCAACTGGCGCTCGATACGCTGGATTTCATTCCGCAAATCACGCAGGCGAGGATTGTCATCGCGCAAAGCAACCGAAAGCTCTGCCTCTTCCTCCTGCAGCTGCAACAAGCGCACACGCAAACCTTGAAATCCGGCAACGGCATCATCCCGCGCCTCCCCGTTCTGCTCCGGAGTCACAGGCACATCCCGCTCCGCCAGAAAAGCAACATCATCGGGAATATCCTCCACCGAACGAACCTGCCCTGTTTCGCGCGTCAAGCGGGCAACATCACTGATCACAGAAGCATTCGCCTCTTGCAGTTGCGGGTTCTGTGCCTCCAGCAACATGATTTCGGTCATCAACTGGTTACGCCGCTGCATCAGACCAACCAGATAGCGACTCTCCATCGTCCCGCGCGCCTCGACCCGGGCAATATCATGCAAACGCTGATACTCAATCAAATCATCTTCAGCCGCACGAATCTGTTGATCCAACCGCAACAATTCGCGCTCCAGCATCTCACCCGCAGAATTACGCGCCTGCCGCTGCACACTCTGCCACTCTTGCTGGTGCTCATTTACCAGCATTTCCAGAAAAGCGCGTGTATAATCCCGATTGTGCGATTGCACAACAACGACCACCATCGGGTTAACGCCACGCCCTTGCGAAACCAATACACGCGGAAACATGCGTGCTCGTCCACCCACTTTATCCGCCCATTGCTCACTTAAGCGCTGCACGACTCGTTCATGTAACCGATGGTGACTCAACATGTAAACATGCGTCCGCAAATTCGTCCACTGCGCCCCTTCGCGACTCACCGCCAGCAGTGGATCACGGTAAATCATGATTTCCGTGCGACTCTGATAACGCTTCGGGGCCACCTGTAAATAAATGACACCAGCCAGCAATGCATACAGGAAAAACACCGCGATCCACTTCCAACGGAACAAGACCACCGCCAGATACAGGCGAAAATCAATCTGGGTTTCTTCCTCTGGCGCCTTGCGTCCATCTAGTTGTCTGCGTTCCATGTACTACCTCCGCATAGCGCCCTTCATTACCATAAAACAAAAAATGCCGCCCCGGGAAACATGCGTGGCTCGGTGGCTTGCGGATCGATCCGAAACCCTACCGTGTTAAAACAAACTCATGCGCCGTGCAGGAACGATCACGCGATCCCCATTCTCCAAGGCAAAATCAAGATCGGGATTGCCCTCAGCAAGTATATCGCTTGCATTCACGCGATACTCGCGCTCACGACCATCATCAGCACGACGAATCACACGAATGGCTTTGGTGTTGGCATAAGCAGGAAAACCACCCATTTGAAGGATCAAATGCATCATCGTCGCGCGTGAAGCATCCGTAAATCGATAAATACCCTGCCGCCGGACTTCTCCCAGCACAAGAATCTCGCGCGTTTCACGCTCCTCCACATCAACGGGCGCATCCGGCAGACGCCCCGAGCGCGTAAACAAAAAGGCCACATCATTATTCCAGAGCCAGACATCGGGCACATGCGGCTCTCCCTCCGTATCAACAAACGAATACTCCTCGCCCGGCTCGGACGCCGCCACCGCACGCGTCAACCCCCCTCTGACAATGCGTACATGCGTATCGCGGATCGAACCCGTAAAATTACCGACTCGCAAAAGGGCATCATTCAAGGAAATCCGGTCGCCACTTCCAATCTGAATGACACCAGGCCGCGATACCCGGCCCCGCAAAGCGACGGTGTCATACGAGGGACGCAAGATACGCACGGATACCGTCGCCTGATTGAAAAAACGCGTTTCCAGCACTTCCGTGATCTTTTCTGCGGCTTGGTCCTCCGTCATATTGTGCAGAAAAACGGGACCAACGTATCCAAGTTGAATCGCCGATAACTGATTGACCTGATAACTACCATCAAGCTTGCTATCCTCGCGTACGCTCACCTGTACCACACTATCAGGCTGGATCGTTACAACGCCGGCAACAGCCTGATTCTCTGTTGGCAAAGGCGGCAATTCCGCAACCGGTAAATCTGGATCATGGATACCTGTCTGCCCGCGCGAACGCTCCGCACGCATCTCCGCTAAAAACACATCCCAATCAATTTCGGCACGCGGCGAAGCATCTACTGCCTGCGAAACTGGACGCACCGCGCACCCTGCTAACAGAAGGACAGCGACACACAATAATGCGTATTTTATATACCGGTTATCGAACATCAGGGTATCCCGTAAAAAATCAAACAACCCTTAGGGTAAAACGTGCAGGAAATACTAGCAGGTACACGCGACTTTGCAAAACCAAAAAACTATCAAAAAACTACCGGATCCCGCCCGCATCCAAATCCCGCATCAACAGCCGCGCCCGCTGATCCACGTAGTCCGGCCGGCTAGCATCCTGCCGTAGCACTTGCAACTCCGATCGGGCCGCATCCCATCGACCTTGACGGATCTTAAGCTCTGCCAAATTAAGACGAACCTCATGCGCGGCATATTCATCCATATTCAATAGATCAATCGCCTGCTCCATCCATTTCTCGGCCTGCTCCAGATCACCGGCACGCATTGCCACAACCGATGCCGTATCCAGAACCTGGAACGATTCTCCACCAATTTCCAAAAGACGGGGTAAAAGTTCGCGCGCACGTCCCAGCGTCTCAACACGCTGCGCCAGTAAATACACCAGATTGTTGAGAATTTGCGGCTGCTCCGGCTGCAAGGCATGAGCCGACTCCAGTATGCGCACGGCCCGATCAATCCGATTCTCGAGCCGGGCCGCTTCGGCCGCCAACAGCAAAGTTCGCACCTGCACACCACGAATATCCTCATCAATCACTGACCCGAATATTGCCAGGGCACGACGCAAATCACCCCGCTCGAAATACAAAGTCCCTAGCGCTTCAGACCATCGGGGATCCTCAGGTTGCCGCCGCTGCAAATACTCCAACGCTTGCAGCAAATCCGTGTCCAGCTCGCGACGTATAATCTTCAGATCCACAAGCGCACGGTAAAAGGGCACCTTATCAACCGCCAGATTAATGGCGCGCAAGGTGGCTCCAATTGCACGATCCCCATCATTATTCATCATGGCGCATCGCATCACGAACACATGCGCCGACAAAAGACTCTCCGCACGCGCCTCAACCGCGCGCGCAAAAGGAAGCACCTCTTCCCGCCAACCCAAGGCCAGCAAATAGGTCCCCGCCCGCACCAGTGTCTCTACAGGAAAAAGATCATCTTCCTGCGTTGCATGCGCCGCCATCTCGGCAATGGCCGCCCGTGCAGCATCCCCCTCCAATCGATCAACGCGCGAAACCAAAGCCGCCAGAAAGACTTCTGAATCCGCTGGGCAAGCCGCTAGCGCAGCATCCACCAAGGCGGGACTCTCCCGCCCTTCCAAGGCCAGCCGGGCACGCCAGATCGCGGCGTTTGCCGGCAACAACTCCGCCGCCCGTGCCAGGGCAGCAACGGCAAGCGCATAATCACGCTGGCGCGCCGTGTACATCGCCAGTTGATAAATAGCCACCGCACGCTCCTCTACCGAACGCCCCACAGCCTCCCATTCGCCAATAATGGCATCAATCTGATCGGCAGAAACATTTTCATATCCATCCTGCTGCACCACTTCAAACCATGCAATCTGCAAGGAACGCAACCCGCTCACAAACGAACTGATGGCGGAGTCATCCCGCTGCTGCCGTAACTGCGCAAGCTCCGCATCGACCTCAAGCCGATCCGGTGGTGCCGGCCAGCGAGGCGTAAGTGCCAAATCGGCAGCAGGCAAAAACATCGGCATCTCCAGTATCGCCCGCCGCCGCGGCAAATCCAAGGACGACCGCAGCCGTTGCGCATCTTCGTGTCGATAGGTCTGCTCCAGCAGGTCTACGGCGGCCGCGGAACGCGCACCGGCACGCGTCCGACGCAGTGCATGCAACGCCTGATATTTGAAACCGAAAACATCCCAAATCGCCGAATCTGCCAGATCAAGACGTACCGTCCCGGGGAAAATCTCGCGCGCTTGCGCCAGACGTTCCATCGCACCTACCGCCATGTTCATATTCATCAAGGCACTGATTTCCAGCAACGCGCCTGTGAGACTCCGCATCCCCACCTCGGATCGATACGACTGCAGCGCCTCATATGCATCCGCCCAGCGCTGCTGATCCGTATAAAAACCCGCATGCTGCATAAAAATGTCGGCCCGCAGCTCCGGAAAATCCACCAGCATACGATCCAGTCGGGCATGTGCCTCCTCGTAGCGCCCTAATTGTGCCAGCACAATCGGATACAAACGCGCCATCCGCACACGCAACACCCCCGTTGATTCCCGACGCGCCAATTCAGCCAAACTCGCCTCAAGCATCCGCTGTTGAACGCCCGAAGTCATGGCCTGCCGGGTAACAACCGCATACTGGGGAATCGCTGCGCGAATGTCGGCAACCGGAACAAGTAACTGCAGATAATCCAGCACGGGACGAATATTAATCGTGCGCGCCGCGTCTTCTGAAGGCACCCCCAGCGACCGCCGGCGGAACTCCGTCCAACCCGGGGCAAATTGTACCGGAGCAATCAAGAGTGCCGGATCATTTGACGACACACGCTCCAGATGCAGATACACCAGCCAGGCAAGCTCCGGACGCCCCAGACGCCAGCAGTAATCAGCCGCGGCAGCCAGCGCATCCGCATGCAACTGACGCAGATTCGCACGCAGATTCTCCTCAAAATACTGCTCCCATTCGCCGCCCTGACGGCGCACGGCAATTTCAAACAAAGGCCCCATCAAACGCGGATCCAGCGGCCATGCCGTCAATGTCTGACGCATGGTACGCATTAAGCCGGAAAGATTATCAACCTGCTGATTGGCATGCAGCGCGATCAAGGCCTCGTAAAACTCGCGGTAAGGCGCATCATGATCTGCTGCCGCAATCGCGGCCCACTGCTCATGACCAGCCAGATACGGAAACAGCGCGCGGATACGCGGCAACAAGGCGCGCGATTGCGAGGCAAAAACAATATACCGCGAAACGGCACTCGGGACGCCATCCATGGCGGCAAATTCCGCCTTCAACATCGCCACCCCGGGAATCCGCTCCTGCGCTGCCCCCAAACCTTCAATCAACCCGCGTGCCTCTCCCAAACGTCCTTCGCGACTCAAGGCCCAGCTCTTTAAAATGGTATCTTCTAGCGTCAGACTATGCCCGGCGGCGGTGATGGTATCGAGGATCTGCAACCCATCAGGAAAACGCCCCAACTGCACCATGGCATTCGCATGCAAACGCATTAATGCCAGATCATCAGGAAACAAACGCAGTGCTTCGCGTACCGCCCGCTCGGCCGAAACCGCATCAGTTTCCAGCAGACCCTCAGCCACCTCACGAATCATTTCCTTGCGATGAAAAGCCCGCGATTTGTAAAATACCATAAAGGTACCAAAACCGACCAAGGCGACACCGGCAAGAATCACGCTGGCAAACATCAGGCGCCGCAAAGGATGCGGAATAATGCTGGCCTGTTCTTTCGGCTCAATCTCCTTGCGCCGGATGCCCTCCTTGATGAAAGCACGTCGACGCGACCACCAGCACCAGACGCCAGCCTCGAACTGGATCAAAGCCACACCAATCATCAGGAATACACCCAGCGTATCATGCAGGAAATTCTCGGCCCATGCCGGTGGCATCCGTGGCGCCCATCCCACCATGAAGCTGATGCGCGTAATATTCAAGGCGAGCACTTGTGCCAGACCCAGCACGATAAAGAACAACGTCTCATACCACTTCAACTTCAACAGCAGTCCCACCCCCAAAGCGCACAGAAAAACCGTCACAGACGTACGCATACCACTGCATACATCCGGCACCAGAAAGTTCTGATACCCCGTACGCAAGATAATGCCGTCGCCCCAGACACGCACATTCAGCGTATGTAGAATCACCTCAGATCCCATCACCGACAAGCGCTGCATCCCACCCTGCATCCAACCGAAAACCTGCCCCGGAAGTGGGTGCACCCAGAAAATCACCAGAAATGCTAAAAGAAAATCGCTGCGGTGGTGACGCGGGATCACCCAGAGAAAACAAGCTGCCAACAGCATCAAAACACCCGCCCACTCCAGCATGTTCACCCGGAAAATGATGCCCAATAGTGCACCGATCGTACCAGCAGCCAGAAACACGGGAAACACGGCATCAGGAATGTTAACCCGCACATCTTCCGGTTTTTTCCGCCGCAACATAATCAGCACAGCAAACAGAAGCCCCAGCGAGAATCGAATCACCGCATCAGCATCTCCCGTCACACGGCCCCAATGCACGGTGAGCCAGACGCCAAACAAAAAAATCGCCGCGAATATCACAACCTTTTTAAGCACATCCACCTCCCGCCATGAATCAGACGATGCATCTTAAACCTTGGTCCCCGACAGAACAAGTCAATACGGTCAACATGGTCAATAAGGTCAAACGAACAGCCCCACAAGAATTCCGCTTTTTGATCTTTCTGTTTCGCTGTGTTCTTTGTGGCGGTCCCCCCGCCCCGTAACAAGACTGCCAAAAAAAAGCCCACCTGTCGCCAGATGGGCTCTTCCAAAACACGCCTGCCCTCAAATTACGCCTGAAGCACAGCCCGCGCCTCTGCCAGCGACTCCGTAATCCGCCGACGAAAAACTACCGCCACACTCAACAGCGCCATCCCCAGTATCATGTACGTCTCCGGCTCCGGCACCGTCAACCCAAAGTTGTCAATTCCATAAACCTGCCCGGCCAAGTTGGGCTGATAGGTAATATATATGCCGATTCTTGCGACATCCGCCAAGGCAGCAGAAAAAGCACTGCCAGCTACCCCTGCAAAAGAATCATTACCCCAACCAAACCAGCTAG
>JBLRXB010000027.1:0-16477 GCA_047920915.1 Kiritimatiellia bacterium | reverse complement strand
CAGCAGGCTGCCTAGAGGCGGGACGGGACGGAGCCGACCCCTTCGCGGGACCACGCTGGAGCGGGTCATCCAAAGTCTGTCCCCTTCTGGCCGCAAGAAGCAGAAGCTCTATCAGGAGACGGGAAAAAAGCTGGTCTCGATCTATTTGCAGGATTTTGGCCGAATCGAAGAGGTACTTGGCAAGAAACTGGCCGCGTTTCAGGGGCGAAAGGGTAGGGGCTGACTCCACTTCGTTGCGTGACGGTGAAAGTTGCGGAGGTTGTGATGTATGAGGACAATGATCTGCCAGCAGGCTGCCTAGAGGCGGGACGGGACGGAGCCGACCCCTTCGCGGGACCACGCTGGAGCGGGTCATCCAAAGTCGGTCCCCTCGTGGTTGTTGCTCCTGTCCCCTCGTGGCCGGCGCAAAGATTGATTCTGACATGCTTGATTGGTTAATCCGCTGGTTTAATCGTTCACCCCGTTATCTTCGAAATTCGTGCTTACGGCTTCTTTCGTCATTCTCATTCGTGCTTATTGATAAAAGAAAAGGAAATGAGATGCGTTTGCCCTGTCTTTCGCGCTGCCGGGGCTTGCGCGCGGGGGGGTGATACAGTAGCATGCGCGCATGCAAACGTCTTTTGGTGTTTTGAATCTGGTGATATTGTCCGTGTATCTGCTGGCGATGCTGGCGATCGGGCTGTGGTTCATGCGGCGTCAGGAGAGCGAGGAGGCGTATTTTCTGGCCTCGCGTGCCATGCCATGGCTACCGGTGGCGATGAGTATGTTTGCGTCCTTGACGAGTGCGGTGACGTATATCGGGCTACCGGCACGGGCCTATGCCGAGAATGTTTCGCTGATCATCGTGTGTCTGGTGAGTCCTTTGCTGGTGCCGATTCTGGCGTTGGGGTTCTATCCGGCCTATCGCCGCAGCGGGGTAACGACCTCCTACGAATACATCGGCAGGCGTTATGGTCCGGCCGCGCGCACGATGGTCTCGGGCTTGTTTGTGCTGGCGCGTCTGGGCTGGATGGGCACCGTGATTTATGCGCCGGCGATGGCGCTTGCCGTGGCGACAGGACTGCCGCTGGGCATCACAATTGTGCTGCTGGGGGGGATGGCTACGGCCTACACGGCCTTGGGCGGGTTGGCCGCGGTGCTCTGGACGGATGTGGTTCAATTTGTGATTCTCGTGGCGGGTGCGATCTGGGTGGCCGTCAGCCTGACGCTACAGGTGGATGGCGGGGTGTCGCGGATTTTCCAGGTCGCCGCAGAAGCGGGACATCTGGATATTGCCGGTTTGCGGCCTTCGCTTTTCAAGATGAGTGCCTTGGTGGTGGGGGTCTCGTTTTTTCTGCAGATGATGCAGGATTACGGGACGGATCAGGTGACGGTGCAGCGTATGCTGGCGATCAAGCAGGAACGCGGGGTGCTGCGGGCAACGCTGTTCAATGCCGCGACCGACTTTTTTATGATTGCGCTGTTGCTGTTTATCGGGCTGGGATTGCTTGCGTTCTATCAGGTTTCGCCGCCTGCAACTACGGTGGCGGCTGATGCGGTACTGCCGTATTATATTGTCCATTATCTGCCAGCGGGCCTCTCGGGGCTATTGATCAGTGCTATTTTTGCGGCGGCGATGTCGAGCATGGATTCGGGGATCAATTCCCTGACGACGGTGGTGGTGCATGACTTCATCAAGCCTGTGCGAAAGGGGGTAACGGAAGGCGGCACCGTGCTGCTGGCACGCTGGATCACGGTGGGTTTCGGGGTGCTGGCGACGGCTTTGGCGTTTCAAGTGAGCCGGATGGAGAATATCGTTGATGCCTTTGCCACCTTCATGGGGTTGTTCAATGCGCCGGTGCTGGCCTTGTTCCTGTTAGGCATTTTCTCGCCGGGCAGTCGCTTCGGGGCTTGGTGCGTGAGTGTACCGATGGCCATTGCGGCGACGCTGTATGCCAAGCATGGTATCGGGATGCATTGGGTCTATTTTTTCCCGGTTGGGTTTGTGGTCAGTTTCGGCGTGGCGTGGGGACTGGGTTTGGTCTTGGGGCCTCCGGGCGGACGCGGTGCGGCCCGGGGCCGGCGGCGTTCTGAAGAGGCTGGTGTGTAGGGGCGCAAGGGGATGGAAAAGGGGGGGTATATGCTTGGTGCGGGTAGGCATCGGTGGCAGTTTTGCCGGTTGGGTGGTGTGGATCAGGTGGTATTGCGCGATGGTGCGGATCTGGCGCATTTGTCTGAGTTGGATCTGAAGTTGTGGATGGCGCTGTGTATGCCGACACGGGGGATTGCGGTGGATCCGCGCACGGCTGATCTGCTGGATACGGACAAGGATGGCAATATTCGTCCGCCGGAGCTGCTGGCGGCACTGGCTTGGTGCGAGTCGGTGTTTGTGGATCTGGGGACGCTCCAGCAGCGTACGGATTCGGTGGCCCTGGCCGACATCAAGGACGAGATGCTGTTGAAGGGGGCGCGGCGTCTGTTGGACAATCTGGGCAAGCCCGAAGCCGCAGTGATTACGCTGGAGGATGTATCGAGCCAGGAGCGAATTTTTGCGAATACGCGATTCAATGGGGATGGGATATTGCCGCCTTCGAGCGCGGGGGATCCTGAGCTCGAAAGAGCGATTGAAGATATACTGCGGGTTTGCGAGGGGCAGGCGGATCGCAGCGGCAAGATGGGGATTGCGGCGAACACGCTGGATGCGTTTCAGCGTCAGGCGGCAGTGGGGATGGCGTGGTTGCGCCAGCCGGAGGCGGATGCCGAAACCACGATGCCGCTGGGGCGCGAGGCAACAATTGCGGCTGCGAATGCGCTGCGGCCCTTGATTGCCAAGGGGGACGATTTCTTTACGCGGTGTCGGCTGGCTGCTTTTGATGGTCGTTCGACTGGGGCCTTGAACCGGGATGCTTCTGTGTATCAGGCGCTGGCGGAGGCGGAGTTGAGTGCCAGTGGGGAGGAGACGGCTGTATTGCCTTTGGCGCGCATTGCGCCGGATGCCGAACTGCCGCTCGACAGCGGTGTAAATCCGGCCTGGGCGTCGCGCGTACGGACGTTTGCAGAGAAGGCGGTGCGTCCGTTACTGGGGCAGGATCTTGGCACATTGGGGTATGCGCAATGGGAGCAGATCAAAGGCAAGCTGGCGAAGTGTCTGGCGTGGCAGGATGCGCGGCCGCCCGAGTCGGTGATGGCGTTGGGGGACGAGCGGCTGGCGGAGTTGGCCGCACCGGAGCGGGTGGCGGCAATTCGGGCTCTTTTGCAGGCGGATTCCAAGCTGAAGGAAGAGAATGCCCAGATCGACAAACTGGAGAAGATGATCCGGTTTCATCGGGATCTGTATCTCGTGCTCACGAATTATGTGAATTTCACGGAGTTTTATGGTCCGGATCCGGCGGTGTTCCAGGCGGGGACGCTGTATCTGGATGGGCGGGCTTGTCATCTGTGTATCGACGTGACGGATCCGGCCAAGCATGCGCAGCTTGCCGGGCTTTCGGCGGCGTTTCTGGTGTATTGCGATTTACGGCGTCCGGATGGGCAGCAGCGCAGCATTGTGGCGGTGGTGACGGATGGGGACTCGATCAATCTGGGGCTGGGGCGCAATGGTGTGTTTTATGATCGCGAGGGCCGCGATTGGAGTGCCACGATCTCGCGCATGGTTTCGAATCCGATCAGTATCCGTGAGGCATTCTGGCTGCCATACCGCAAGTTTGTAAAGATGATCGAGGATCAGATGACCAAGCGGGCGCAGGCTGCGGAAGAGGCGTCGCTGGCAAAAATGAGTAATGCAGCAACGGCGGTGAGCACGGTGGATCAGAAGCCGGCCACTGCGGTGCCCGCGACGCCGCCGAAGATTGAGTTGGGTACGATCGCTTTGATCGGCACCGCGATTGGCGGCATGAGTGCGTTGGTGGCTGGTTTCTTGCAGGCGTTGTTCGGGCTGGGGTTCTGGTTGCCGCTGGGGGTATTGGGGGTGATCCTGCTGATCTCGGGGCCTTCGATGATTCTTGCGGCAATCAAGCTCAAGCAGCGGAACCTGGGGCCGATTCTGGATGCAAATGGCTGGGCGGTGAATGTGCGGGCGCGGATGAATCCTGCGTTTGGTGCATCCTTGACGGAGCTGGCGCAGTTGCCGCCGGGGGCAGAGCGTACGTTGGTGGATCCTTTTGTGTCCAAGAGCCGCAAATGGCGGCGGTTGTTGTATGTGGCGATTGTTGCTGGTGTGCTGGCGCTGGGGTGGTACTGGTGGCAACGGTTGTGCCGCGTTGAGCCGGATGTGCCGCCGGATGGCTTGGAGGAGGTTGCGACTGCGGATAGCCCGGCTGATGTGGAGGGTCAATGATGGTTGTTCCGCGGGTTGTGTGACCTCATTGACCCGGTTGACCGTATTGACGCGGGGGGCTGCTGTTCTTTGTGCTACGGGCGGACGCCACCGGGATAAACCCGGTGGGCGGTTAAGCCAAAACCTAAGATGTCATCTGGCGGTGCGTTGGCATCATTTGGGGCTTTGGTTGATGATGGTTGCGCCGCCGAGTTCGCCGAGCGTGGCTTTTTCCAGATCGGTCCAGAGGGTGCCGGTTCCGGCGTGGAGGATGTTGATCTTGACGTCGGGATTGAGGTTCTCGGCAAACGTCCATAGGTTGTAGGCGTACGGATCACCGACGGCTCCGACCTTGAGTTCAAAGCCTTTGGCTTTTTCGCCTTCGACCATCCGGACGATATCAGCACGGGCCTTGCCAATGGTTGTGATACGTTCAGCGCGCACCCCGGCGGTCTCCTGCTGGATGTCGGCAATCTGGCGGATGGTATCGGCGCGGATTTCGGCGACGGTTTTTTCCTGCTCGGCTTTGATTTCGGCTTTGATCTTCTCGGTTTCCTGCTGCACCTGTTCGCGGCGTTGTTCGATCAGGCTCAATTCGGTATTCAGCTCGGCCTGTTTGCGGGCGGTATTCTGGCGCTCGCGGTTGGTGAGGTTCTGTTCCTGTGCCATGCTGGCTTGCTGGATGGGATCGAGAATCTGCATGGGGACGTTGACGTGGCGGATCAGGGCATTGTGCACGATGATACGTTTGTCGTCGAGGGCCTGAAAAAGGGTGGATGTGAGGTCGTTCTGGAATATTTCGCGGCCTTCGCCGATGATGAAGTCGCGGGCGCCGTAGGCGGATCCCTTGAGGCGGGAGACCGAGAGGATCTGTGGCATGATGACCTTTTCGACGGCGGCCGGTAAATCGCCGTAGCTGCGGAACAGCCAAGGGAGATTAGAAGGCAGGAGCTCAAATTCAACGGTCATATCGAGGCTGATTTCGAAGCCATCCTTGGATGGGAATTCGACATATTGATTGAGGACGAAGCCGGATTCGACATGCGGCATACTGGCAGCGGGCAGGGGTTTGCCATCTGCCGTGGCAGCGGCAGTCTGTGAGCGCCCGCGTGTTGCCGTTGGCGTGGTTTTGCGAAACGTGGTGCTGGCTTGTTCAATATAGCTCTGGCGTTGTTCGCGTTGTTGCTGCAGCACTTGGGCTTGTAATTTATCCATGGCCTGGTTCTGTGTGGCGATCTGGGTCTTGATGTTGATGACGCCGCCTTCGCGACCGAGCAGGGATACTTGATTGACGCCCACTTCCAGCACATCGACCTTGTATTCGCGCGGGTTCACATAGTAGAGTCCCGGCTGCAATACGTCGGCCAGCACGCCCTTCTGTCCGGCCACAGCAAATGAGCCTTCGGGTGTCTGGTCGCCGGAGAGCGAAGTCACGACGCCGACGAATCCGATCGGGATACTGATGGCGTTGACCACTTCGATTGAGTAGCCGTACGGGTTCAGGCGGTATTTGCCGGGGCCGAGTACATTGCGCTGGATGCCCATCTGGCCGGGGCTGGCGAGGAATTCGCCGTCGGGCAGCTTGTCGCCGACCTTGGCGGTGATAACGCCTACCTTGCCGGGTGGGATTTGAATCACGGGGTGTTTGGATACTTCGTACAGGACCGGGTTCAGGAAGTGGCGGCCTTCGCTGAGTACATCCTCCTGTACGCCGCGTTGTCCTTTGCTGGCAAGGATCTGTCCTGGTGGAAGTTCCTTGCCGATTTTGGCAATGATCACGGCCATTTGATCGGGCTCGACATAAATGCGGCAGAAGCCCCACATCCATACCCACCAGACAAAGGCGATCATCATAACGCCGGATATTACGGTGCGGGTGATACTATTTTTCATTTCAACAGCTCCTTGCGTGGGGTGGTAAAGGGAAGCAGCAGTCCGCCCAGGCCTTCGGGTTGATCGGCGCCGAGGATGGATGTGATTTGAGGGGCGATGCGTTGATAAAAGGCGTAGCGGGCCATATTGATGCCGTCGCCGAAGGCTCGTACCTGTTGTTGGAGTACGGCGGCTTGGGCCTCATTGTCGAGCCGGATGACTTCCTGTTCGGCTCCGGCTTCGAGCAGCAGGGCGCGGGCTTGTGCGGCGGCGGCCCGGGTTTCGAGTCTAGCGACTTCCAATTCCCGCTGGGCTTCGGTCAGGCGCACGGCTTGTTCCTGGCGGGCGAGAATCACGGCCCGGATTTGTGCGGTTTCGGCCTCGACCTTGGCTTTGTTTTGCAGGGCGAGCCACTCCTGGCGCGTCAACTCCGCCTTGGAGCGTGCCTGTTCGATCTGTTGTTCGATTTTGCGGGCATCCTGCACGGCAATTTCCCGGTCGCGGATAATGCTAGCAATTTCGTCGGGCGGGGAAATATTGCGGATGAGAACGGAGCGGATATCCACGCCCCATTGTGCGCAGTTTTTGTTAAGGTGTGTTTCGAGGTTGTCCTGGAACTGCTGGCGCGTCTCGCCCATGATATAGTTTTTGGCGGGGCTCTTGCTGCCTTCAATGCGGCTGAAGCCGCGGGCGCGCGGTAGGATGACCTTTTTGAGAATGTCTTCCATGTCGCCGACGCGATGTGTGAGCAGGGCGGCGCTTTCGGGCAGGATGGCGTATTCGATGGTGCCTTCGACGTTAACGGTAAAGCCGTCGAGTGTAAGGAAGCTGATTGCATCGTCGCCGCTCATTTCGAAGCGCTGGCTTTGCAGGTTCACTTCGACCACATTGACCATGTAGGGGTTTAGATAATAGGTGCCTGCATCGAGGAAGGTGGCGCGCACGCCTTTCATGGTTTCGTTCGCGATGAATGTGTTGCGCGTGTCGGCGGGTAGATCGTTGTGGAGAATGTCTTCGCCGGTCAGGGCGGTGACGACACCGACGTGGCCCGGGCGAATGTTGATGGCATCGAAGAGTTCCACGCGGTAGGCATATGGATTGATGCGGTATTTGCCGGGGCGCAAGACCTCGTCCACAATGCCCTTGGTAGCTTCGGTTGCCATGATCCTGCCCGGCGGCAGGTCGTCGCCATAGAGGCGCGTCTTGACGCCGAGTTTACCGGCGGGAATGTCGGTCATGGGGCGGATCGACCAGCCCCATGTGTAGGGGTTTTTAAAGTAGCGGCCTTCCGGCAGGACCTCGAGTTGGATGCCTTGATGCGAGGGGGTAGGTGCCAGGATGGTTCCGGTGGCTAGGGGTTGGCCGGTTTTGCGTATGAGCACCGCGATTTCGCCGGAGCCGGGTTCGACACGGCAAAAGAACCAGATCCAGCCCGGTAGCAGGATAATGGCAAGCAGGATCAGCAAGCCCAGTGCAGCACCGGGAAGGCCCTGATGCAGGCGCGCGTAGCCGGTTTCGTTTGGTAGATTCATTGCATACTCCTTGGTAAAGGTTGCGGGCATGATGGGGCAAAATGCCGGTTATAGCAAGGGGCAAGTCCGGGGTTAGTGGATGAGGTTCCAGATGGATTCGGCGTCCTCGGCGTAGGTGATGAGGTCGAGGTCTTCGGGGGAGATGACGCCTTCTTCGGCGAGGGCGGGGAAGTTCACAATGCGGTCCCAGAAGGCTTTGCCGACGAGAACGACGGGAATGTTGGGGACTTTGCGGGTCTGGATGAGGGTGAGGGCTTCGAAGAGTTCGTCGAGCGTGCCGTAGCCGCCCGGGAAGGCGATGAGAGCCTTGGCGCGCATGAGAAAGTGCATTTTGCGCAGTCCGAAATAGCGGAAGTCGAAGCAGAGTTCGGGGGTAATGTAGGGATTGGGGGCCTGTTCGAAGGGCAGTTGAATATTCAGGCCAATACTTTTGGCCCCGACGTCGTAGGCTCCGCGGTTGCCGGCTTCCATGATACCGGGGCCGCCGCCGGTAACGACGACGTGGTCGCAGGTGCCGTCGATCTGGCAGCGGGAGGAGACGAGCCGGGCGAGATCGCGTGCGACGGTATAGTATTGCGCATGCTCGCGGCGTTTGGCGGCGCGCTGGAGGGCGGCTTTGGATTCGGGGCTGCCGGGTTTTTCGCGTGCGAGTGCTTCGGCGGCTTCTGCTTCCTGTTGGGCCATTTCGGGTGTGGGGGTGCGGGCACTGCCGAAGATGACGATCGTGGAGGTGACGCCTTGCTCGGCTTGCGCCAGCTCGGGTTTCATGAGTTCGAGCATGAGGCGTACGGGGCGCAGTTCGGGGCGTGCCATGAGGGCCGCGTCTTCGTAGGCGGTGACATAGGCGGGGCAATTGAGCAGTTCTTCCTGCAAGATGCAGCGCTCTTCGGCTTCGGTGGCAAATGTTCTTTTGGTTCGCATGAGAAAGCTCCTTATTGCGAGGTTGTGGCAAAGATAGGCTGCCGGTAGTGACAGTTCAAGGATATTGCCGCCGGTTGCTTGGTTCGCTTGACGCATGGGGCACGGATACCTAGTATGGCAGGTGAAACGTGATACATGGTGTGGGAGGTTTTTTTTGCAGACAGAGGAACGCGCCGCGATGATTCGTGTAAGTCAAGCCAGTCGCCATTTCGGGCGGTTACCGGCTGTACGCGACATATCTTTTGAGGTGGGTAAGGGCGAGATTGTCGGGTTGCTGGGGCCGAATGGTGCCGGAAAAACGACGACCTTGCGTATGCTTGCCGGGTTTTTGCGTCCGACAGCCGGCCAGGTCTTCATCGATGGTGTGGATGGTTATGATGGCGAAGAGGATGTCCGTAACCGTGTGGGTTATCTGCCAGAGAATACCCCGCTTTACGGCGACATGCGGGTGCAGGAATATTTGGCCTTTCGCGGGCGTTTGAAGGGGATGCCGCGGCGTTATTTGCGCGCGCGTATTGATGCCGTGTTGGTGATCTGCGATTTGCGCGATCGTGCCCGCAGTCTGATCCGGACGCTGTCCAAGGGATATCGTCAGCGTGTAGGGCTGGCGGACTGTTTGCTGCACGAGCCCCCGTGTCTGGTTCTGGATGAGCCCACGATCGGGCTGGATCCGAACCAAATCCGGCAGGTGCGCACCCTGATCCAATCATTTGCCGAGAACCATACGATTTTGTTGTCGACGCACATTTTGTCGGAAGCCGAACTTTTGTGTGACCGGGTTTTAATCATGAACCGCGGCAGCATTATTGCGGCCGATACGCCTGCGGCTCTGGCGGGATTGCGGCAGGGCGGGGAGCACATTGTCGCGGAGGTTGCGGGGGTGCCCGCTGCGGTGGCCGCGGCAACTGGAACACTTGCAGGGGTGCAGGATCTGCATTGCACGGTGTTGTCGGATGGCTGGATTCGCATAACCATGTTGGGGCCGGGGCGGGGTGTGGGGCGCGAGCAGTTGTACCGGTTGGTAAGCGAGAAGGGTTGGAAGCTGCGGGAGTTGCGGGCCGAGGTGCAGCATCTGGAGGATGTATTTGCCGCGCTCACAGGGAGTGATGCATTCGGGGAGGGGTTGCGTGCGTAAGTTCATGGCATTATTACGCAGGGAGTTGGGTGCGGTTTTCTTAGCGCCCATGGGGTATGTTACCGTGGCTGTCTACATGAGCGCGACGGGGTGGACGTTCTTGCAGGCGGCACAGGCACAGACGGGCAGTTCGATGCAACTGGAGGCGTTGCACGCGATCTCCGTGCTGGTCTGGATGCCTGTTTTGATCACGGTCGTTTGTATGCGGTTGTTTGCCGAGGAGAAGCGGGTTGGTACGATTGAGACGCTATTAACAACGTCGGTGAGTGATTGGACGGTTGTGCTGGCAAAGTATTGTGGTGCGCTGTTGTTTGTGTTGGTGGGGTTGGCTGCTTCCATGCTGCCGCTGCCGTTGCTCGCCTCGTATGCATCGGGTATTGCGGCCGTGGATACGGTTGCCGTTTTCGGTGGCGGTATCATGTTGGTGTTGGTGGCAATGTGCTGCACCTCCATTGGCGTGCTGGTATCGCTCCTGACGCGTAATCAGATTGTAGCTGCGATTTGTTGTTTCTGGGCGATATGTGTTCCGTTGATGATCAAGCCGTTGATGGGCGCGCTGCCGTTTGTCCGGCAAGAGATGCTGGATCGTTTGTCTGTTGAGCAGCATGTATTGCTTTATGCGGGAGGGCTGTTGTCGTTCTCTCCGGTCGTGTTGTATGTGAGTGTGACGGGTTTGATGCTTTTTATTGCTGTGCGGATTCTGGAATCGCGTCGTTGGATTTGAGGAGAGGTAATGGAGCGCAGAGACACAAAACGAGTGGTTGCATGGGAGCGTTTGCGGCGTCATTTCATGGTGGGTACGCATGTGGGGTTGGCCGTGCTGCTGGCGGTTTTGGTGGTTGTGCTGCTGAACGTATTAGCGTGGCGCATTCCGCACACTTGGACGCTGGATGTGCGGGCGCGACATATGTTGTCGGAAAAGACCAGGGATATGCTTGCGGGGTTGGAGGGGCGTGTTGATGTGATTGCCCTGTTTGATCCTGACAATGGACTGTATGATGATGTTCGCGGTTTGCTGCTGGAATACCAACATGCAGCGCAGTCGATAGGCGGTTTGCAGGTGCAAATCGAGTGGGTAAATCCGAATCGGGATATTGCCCGTACGCGGCAGTTGGCAAGCAAATACGATCTGGACGCTGGGAATCAGGTCGTGTTTGTGAGTGGCGAGAACAGCAGTGTTGTCGATGCCGGGGACTTGTCGCGCTATGAATATGAGTTAACGGAATCGGGCATCGCCCGCCGCATGGTGGGTTTTTTTGGTGAGCAGGCATTTTCCTCCACTATGTTGTCGGTGGTTTCCAGCAAGGCCCCCGTGGTCTATTTTCTGACGGGGCACGGAGAGCGTGATATTAACGATTTTAGTCCGGATCGGGGTTATTCGACTTTGGCGCGGGTGATCAGTCGTGATCATTATGATGTGCGCCGGTTATCGCTGCCGCGTCATAGCGGGGTTCCTGCCGATTGCGATGTGCTGGTGATTGCGGGGCCGACGCAGAAACTTGCGGACGAGGAAATCCGGTGGATTTCTGATTATCTTTCGCAACGCCGTGGCCGGGTCTTGTTGTTGCTCGACACCACACATGATGGCGGTTTGGGTTCGTTGCTCGAGCAATGGCAGATCTTTGCTGGGCCGGGGTATGTTACGGGGATGCGCATACCGGGCTGGGGATTGGTGGTGACGGAGTATGGCGATCATCCGATTACGCGGCCATTGCGGAATGTTAATACAGCCTTTGCTGCGCCGCGGCCATTGCTTCCCTTGCGTGCGAATGGTTTTCGTGGTGGGGTGCAAGGAGATTCGGCTGAGGATCAGGTCCGGTTGACGGTGCTCGCGGGTACGGGGCCGGAGGGTTGGGTTGAAATGGATACGGAGCAGCATCCCCCCGTTCTTGATGAGGGGGTTGATTTGAAGGGGCCGGTTCCGATAGCGCTTGCGGCGGAGTTGGGTCCAATCAGTCCGGATGCGCAACTTACAGCGACACGTCTGGTAGTGATAGGCGATTCCCATTTTGTTTCCAATGCTGGTATTAGTGGTGGCGTGGGCGGGAATGTGAGCTTTTTTATGTTGGCTTTGAATTGGTTGGCGGATCGCGATGCCCTGCTATCGATCGAGCCGACGTTACCAACGGTACTGCAACCGGCCTTGACGACCGGGCAATGGCGTAAGGTTTCGCTGCTTGTTATCTTTGTCTTGCCGGGGGTTCTAGGATTGTTTGGTGTATTGGTGGGCTACCAGCGCAAGCGATAATCGAGAGGTTGGTTGGCATGAAGAGAAATACGACGCTTGGTCTTGCGGCTCTCGTATTGTTTTTAGCGAGTTTCTTGTATATTCTTGATCATCGCACATCCCCGCCGGATGCCGGCGCGGCCAGTTCGCGTGTGTTTGACATCACAACGGAACCGATTACCTTGATCGGGGTCGAGCATGACGGCGAAGTAATCGAGGTTGTACGAAGAGACGATCATTGGGTCTTGCAAAAGCCGGTGCGCGCAAGAGCGAGCGGGTTGCTTGTCAATCGTCTGGTTGCCGCCGCGGAACGATTGCGCAGTCTGGATGTGATCACGGCGGAGCAGCGTGCGCTGCGGGATTTATCGTTGGCGGATTATGGTCTGGATCCGGCCGCATCCACGTTTTTTGTGGAGGCGGGGGGGCGGCGCGAGGTCTTGCGTCTGGGGCGGCGCACACCCTTTGGGGAAGGGGTATATGGTTTGCAGCAGGAGACGGGTGCGGTTGTTGTGTTGCCTGCCGAGGTGATGCGGTTGTTTACACCGAAGCTGGATGATTTGCGCGATCGATCTTTGTTTGCGGGTTCGCAGCGCCGGGTAACACGCGTTGATTTGTATCGGCGTGAGGCAGGCTTTATGCAGTTGATCCGTCGCGGAACGCGTTGGTACATCCAGCAGCCGTTGGAGTGGCTAGCGGATGCGGGCATGGTGCAGCAGTTGCTCGATGCGCTATATGTCTTGCAGATTCAGGGTTTCGTCTGGGATGCCCCCTGGCATGCGGATGATGGTGTGCAAAGTCCGGCGTTTCGCTCACAGGTCGATAGTGCCAGTCTGGCACCGGATCAGGCTTGGGCCCGCATCATGGTTTGGGTTGAGGGCAGCGAAACCGGCGAAGAGCTTTTTCTGGGGCGCGCCGATGAAAACATGGAAGAGCATTTGTATGCGCGGCGGGGCGGGGTTCCCTCGGTGTTCACGGTTCCGAGGGTGCTGGGCGACCTGGTCTCCCAGTCGGCGCGGATGTATCGGGATCGCCGCGTGCTTGATGTTTCTATCGACGAGATTACGCGCCTGCATTTCTCGTATCGCGATCACAGGCTGACACTTGAAAAGACGGGGGACGGTCGCTGGGGTCTGGTGGCGCCGGTGGTGACGGCGGTTCAGGGGGATGTGGTACATCAGTTATTGCGAGATCTGCTGGATATGCGAATTGTGTCGTTTGATACGGAGGATGCGGGTCTGGAGGGGGATGTGCTGGATGTCCAGCTCGATTTTCGGGGGGATACAGAGAGACAGACGCGCTTGTATCTTGAGCCGGTGGCTGAGGCGGAGGGCGGGGTCCAGTGGATCGGGCGGATGGGACAGGGCGGCGAGCTTCTGCAATTATCGGGATTTGCCGCAGGCAGGGATGTGGAGGCATTGTTGCAACCTTTCCGCTACAGGGCGCGAACGGTGCTGGCCGTAGATCCGCGTTCGATCAGTCGTTTGGTGTATACCTCCGTGCGCGGGGATGTCGTGTTGCAACGGCGCAACGGCGATGCTCCGACGGGTTGGGAGCAGGTGGATGAGGGGGGGGGCGTATTGGATCCTGATGCCCTGCAGCAGATGCTGGTTGTATTGACAAAGCTAGATGCGGAATCCGTAGTTGCGTTTGACGCCCCATCCCTGGCGGTTTTTGGTTTAAATGCCCCCGTGGCGACAATAACCATCCGGTACGCGGATCCAGGTCGATTGCAGCAGTCGTTGTTGCTGGGTTTAGGACCGGAGGATAATGTTGTGTATGCCATGTTGCAAGGGCATGGTTTTGTCTATCGCTTGCGGGATGCGGATGCCGATATCTTGCGGTCGGAACTGGTTGTGGTGCCGGTCGCGGGGTTGCCGGAGGCATCGCAGGAAGTCATCATTGCGCCATCCGATGAGGTGGCTGTGCGCAATGGTGACATCCCTGCTATGTCCTTGCAGGATGAAGACCGTTGAGGGTTACAGCGGCTGAGTCGACAGGACTTCGCCTGTGAGGCTCAATGTGACCTCCTCGATGATCAGGTCCTGGCGTCCGCTGCGGGCATGCGCTTCGCGGACAATATGGCTGAGTCCACCGCAGCACGGAACTTCCATGCGCACGATGATAGCCTTGGGTATGGTTGTGTCCTGGAAGATGGCCGCAAGCTTGTCCACATAGGGATCTGTCCGATCCAGTTTCGGGCAGGCCACGACGACACTGCGTCCCTGCATAAAACGCCAGTGGACATCGGCTGATGCAATTGGTGCGCAGGTGCTCAAAATGGCCATTTCCTTGTTCTGGAAGAAGGGCGCGCCGGGTTGCACGAGATGCAATTGCACCGGCCACTGTTCGAGTGCAGATGGCATCATCTTGGGCGGAAGCGCGTCGCTGGCGGGGGTTGGTGCAGCCGGCTTGGCGGTGTTACTGTTGCCCATGCGCATGCGCATGCCGGGGCAACCGCCAGATGGTGGTGCTTTTGGCACTTGACTGAGGACTTTTTCATCGGGGTGTTCGCCGCGTTCGTGAGCGGTATTGGCTTTGTCCATGCGTTTGACGGCGTCCATTCCTTGTGTCTGCATCAGGTTCATCCTTGTTGCTTGTTCGTTATATTCATCGGCCTCGCGTTCCACAATTGTCAGTGCACCGGTAGGGCAGTGTCCGATACAATCGCCAAATCCATCGCAGAACTGCTCTTTGACGAGTCGGGCTTTTCCGTCAATCAGTTGCAGGGCGCCTTCGGCGCATCCCGTGATGCAATTGCCGCAGCCGTTGCAGAGCTCTTCGTCGATTTGAATAATTTTGCGTGTTGCCATGTTGTCCTCCCTTTTGGTTTCATCAATCTGGCGCTATCCTATAGGGAAATGTGGTGCGTGGCTTTGACTTGTGTCAAAATAATACATATTTTTCGTGGAGCTGGATTTTTGTGTGGACGTAGGAGGGGGGCGGTATGGGCGCGAATGAGGGCGCGATACGATATTCAGGGAAAGCGCTTTTTAACCGGACCGAGCGTCTGGTTGGGGCTGCGGGGATGCAGCGTCTTGCTGGAACGCGGGTCTTGATATTGGGTTTGGGTGGTGTCGGGAGTTGGTGTGCCGAGAGTCTGGTGCGCACGGGGGTTGGCCATCTTTCGCTGGTGGATAGTGATCGTGTGTGTGTGACGAATATCAATCGGCAGTTGCAGGCCACCTGCGAAACCGTGGGTGAGGTAAAAGTAGAGGCGCTGCGCCAGCGTTTGTTGTCGATCCATCCGGCAGTTGAAGTTGTTGCGCATCAAAAGATTTACCATGAAGCGACGGCCGGTGATTTTGATCTGGATACTTTTGATGTGATTGTGGACGCCATCGACAGTGTTTCAAATAAGATGTTGCTTTTGCATCGGGCCTCGCAGTCAAGCGCAGCGGTGTTTTGTTCGCTGGGGGCCGCGTGCAAGCTGGATCCAACGCGGATACGGACAGCCGAATTTATGCATGTGAAGGGCTGTCCGTTGGGGGCCAAGCTACGCAAGCAGATGCGCCGGACGGGGATGCTGCCTGTTAAGCCGATTCTGACGGTATATTCTGATGAAGTGCTTGAGAACAGTGGTGCTACGCCGGCCTGCGGTTCGGCGCAGTGCTTGTGTCCACAAGGTCAGGCGGGCCCGGGGGATCCGGGGCTGGTGAATCATGAATGGTGCAGCCAGAAGGCCGTTATCAATGGGTCTGTGGCGCACATTACGGGCATATTTGGTTTCACGCTGGCGGGATTGGTCGTGCAGCATGTGCTTGGCCAGCGGGTCTGAAGGAATTTCGCGTGCATTTGCCGAGTCGCGGGCCGTTGATGCGACCGAACAAAATGCCAATTCCTCGATCGTGCTCAGGCATTCCCGTAGCGATTCCAGGAACTGATTTCTTGCAGTGATTTGCGTATCAACCACGACAAAGTGCCACGGTTGGGAATTGCAGGCTGATGGTGCTAGGCGTGCAGCTTCGGGCTCACGGCAGGCTTACGTATGTAAGGCAGGAGTCGGTAAAGGCAAGAAACGGCAACAGGAGGATAGGAGCCGGTTTCGGGAGCGTCTGGTCGTATCGGTTTGATGTTGTCATGCTGCCTGGGATAAAATATTTTTTTTGTTTGACGGCACTTACGGGGAGGAATGCAGGGAGGTGCTTTATGGCAGAGCCGGCATTGAAGAGTGATGAGCGGTTTACATGGGATGATTACCAGCCCCAGCTTTCCGGATCTGCAGATCGAACTCAAGGGTGTGTTTGAATTTGCGCTTCAGCAACATGCCCCCGAGATCCGGGTGGTCAAGGAAGGCCCTGCCCATTACAAAACCGGGTGACCTGGTTTTATTGATCAGAAGGCTTGTCTTGCTGGAAGCTACCGGTTTGCAGGAAACGGATGGTGTGCTCGATGGCTTGTTTGTTACGCATGAGGTAGGGGTGGGTGGCGTGGATGGTGATGTGGTCCGTCATGCCTGCGACCTTGGTTCTTGCGACGGATACTTTGCCGTCGTCGCG
>JBLRXB010000026.1:0-17136 GCA_047920915.1 Kiritimatiellia bacterium | reverse complement strand
ATTGCTCCTTCTCAACTTTTTCCTCTACCGACACAAGGTCGGCAGGCGGATCGGCGCAACGAATCGCAGATGCGCCCAAGTGATTTGCTCGTCTCTGTTTCGGCTTGTTGAAGTGTATGTCCTCTTGTTAAGCTGCTCGCGCCGCCATAAATCGGTGCGTCTTAATGGCGTTGTTTTGCAAGCAGCAACAGGGGGATTTTGATGTTTCAGGGTGTTTATACAGCAATTGTTACGCCTTTTCGGGCTGATGGCAGTGTGGATTATGATTGTCTGCGATCCTTGGTGGCCCGACAGCGCGAGGCCGGTGTAGCGGGGATTGTTCCGGTGGGTACGACGGGGGAGAGTCCATCCTTGTCGTATGAGGAGCATATCAAGGTAATCGCGACTGTTGTGGCGGCTTGCGGTGTGGGCAAGGTCTGCTGCAAGGATCGTCCACTGGTGATTGCCGGTACGGGGGCTAACTCTACATCGGAGGCTTTAGAGCTGACACAGCAGGCAAAGGCGGTGGGGGCAGATGCCACACTGCAAGTGACGCCGTATTACAACAAGCCGAGCCAGGAAGGTCTTTACCGGCATTTCATGGAGGTGGCGGAAAAGGGCGGGCTTCCTGTTATTTTGTATAACGTGCCCGGGCGTACTTCGAAGGAAATCGATGTTGGCACGATTGCGCGTCTTGCCGCGCACCAGAATGTAGTTGCGGTCAAGGAGGCGGCGGGTAGTGTGGACCGTGTGAGCCGGATTCTGGATGTTTGTGATATTACGGTTTTGTCGGGTGATGATGCGCTGACACTGCCGATGATGTCGGTGGGGGCAACGGGGGTTGTTAGTGTGGCCTCGAATGTGATTCCTAAAGTGATGCGGGAGCTGGTCGCGGCAGCATTGGATGGGCGTTGGAATGAGGCGCGCACCTTGCATAAGTGCTATTACCGTTTGATGACGGGGTTTTTCCTGGATACAAATCCGGTGCCGGTGAAGACGGCGCTGGCGATGCTGGGGTTGTGCGAAGAGGTGTTCCGTTTGCCGTTGTGCCCGATGGAGCAGGTGCTGCGGGATCGCTTGCAGGATATTTTAGAAAAGTCGGGAGTGGTATGAGTCAGGCGGGTGTTAAGGTTGTGATTGCCGGTGCTGCTGGTCGTATGGGCCGGGCACTGGTGCGTTGTTGCCAGAAGGTCGATGGGGTTGTTCTGGCGGGGGCGATTGAGCACGGGGTGCATCCCCAGCTTGGTGAGGATGCCGGCATGATTGCCGGAATTGATCCGGTGGGGATTGCGCTCACAGCGGATTTCGGTGGGGCCGTGGCTTCGGCCGATGTTGTGATTGATTTTAGTTTGCACGCGGCAGTGCCGGAGCATGCCCGTTGTGTTGCGCAGTTGGGGCGCGCCTTTGTGCTGGGTACAACCGGTTTGTCGGATGAGGAGGCCCGTGTGGTGCACGAGACTTCTGCTGTTGTTCCGGTTGTGTGGGCACCGAACATGAGTCCGGGGGTGAATGTGCTGTTTGCGATGGCGGAGCGTGCGACAGCATTGCTGGGCTCGTCCTACCGGGTGACGATTGACGATACGCACCACATACACAAGAAGGATGCGCCGAGTGGTACGGCATTGCGTCTAGGGGAAAAGGTTGCCGAGGGTGCAGGTGTGCCTTTTGATCAGGTTTACATTCATGATGAGGGCGGACAGATGGATAGCTATCCAGCCGGTTCGATTGCCATCCGCTCCTATCGCGAGGGCGAGGTCGTGGGGGACCACACGGTGTGTTTTGACGGTATGGGGGAAAGTGTTTCGCTGACGCACCATGCCAAGAGTCGTGATGCCTTCGCCTTGGGTGCCTTGCAAGCGGCGGAGTGGGTTGTGAACAAAGCGCCGCGTTTATATGACATGCAGGATGTGCTGGGATTGCGTTCGTTATGAAATGGACAGCCACGCGTATTCAAGCCTGTAAGGGGCGCGAGAAGGTTGCTTGTTTGACAGCGGCTGATTTTGCGGTTGCCCGTTTGATGGATCAATCCGGCGTGCCTTTGATTCTGGTTGGCGATTCGCTTGGTATGACGACGCTGGGCTATGATACGACCCTGCCGGTCACGATTGAGGATATGTTGCATCATACGGCGGCTGTAGTTCGGGGGGTGCGGGAGGCACTGGTGATTGCGGATATGCCGTTTATGACGTATCAGGTTTCTGCGGCACAGGCACTCAAGAATGCCGGGCGGCTGGTGCAGGAGGCTGGGGCGGATGGCGTGAAGATTGAGGGGGGGGCTATCCGGGCGCGGACGGTATCGCGTCTGGTGGCGAATGGGATTCCGGTGCTGGGGCATTTGGGGCTGACGCCGCAAAGTGTCCGGGCCATGGGTGGTTACAAGGTGCAGGGGCGTATGCCGGACGAGGCGCAGCAGTTGCTTGTGGATGCTCAAAAGTTGGAGGCGGCCGGCGTTTTTGCGATTGTGTTGGAATGTATTCCGGAGAAGTTGGCGCGTGCGGTTACGGATGCGGTGGGCGTCCCGACGATCGGTATTGGTGCAGGGCGCTATTGCGACGGGCAGATTCTGGTTGCGTCGGATTTACTTGGCATCGAGACTGGGGTCAGCACCAAGTTCACGAAGCGTTATGCGGAGCTGGGAAAGGCGATGTCAGCGGCCTTCCGGGCATACGTCCAGGAAGTCGGTAATGGTGCATTTCCATCAAAAGAGCATACCTTTTCGTAGTGTAGGCCGTGAAGGGCGCTAGCTCTGATGGACGCGCTAGTGCTCGCCCATAAGCCGGGGGTAGCGCTGCAAGGGGACGGACTCGCTATCGCTCGCCGATATGTTGAGGGCTAGCGGGCGGCGTCGCGCAGGATAAGGTTGTTGAATTCGGCGCGGGTGGCGGGGTCAGAGCGGAAACTACCTAGCACGGCCGATGTGGTCATCACGGAGTTTTGCTTTTCGACGCCGCGCATCATCATGCACATGTGTCGACATTCCATTACCACGCCTACACCATCGGCCTCAATGGCATCTTTGACGGCCTTTGCTATTTGCTGCGTGAGTCGTTCCTGGATTTGCAGGCGCCGGGAGAAGCCATTGGCGATGCGGGCCAGTTTGCTAACGCCGAGTACTTTGTTGTTGGTGATGTAACCAATGTGACACTTTCCGAAAAATGGCAGCATGTGGTGTTCGCAGAGACTGTAAATCTCGATATCCCTTACGATTACCATGTTGTGGGATTCGGATTCGAACACGGCTCCATTGACAATGGCAGTGAGATCGGTGTTATAGCCTTGGGTGAGAAACCGATAGGCGGCGGCCACGCGTTCGGGCGTTTTCAGCAATCCTTCTCGATCCGGGTTTTCGCCGATCTCAATCAGTAATTCCCGAACTAATTCTTCTACGCGCTTTGCATTCATATTGCAGATATCTTTCCGGTATAGCGAAACCTTACAGGGCAATCGGGGACATGAAAATTGGGCTGTTGCGGGGGTGCTTTAAATGCCGAATTGGCTGCCGATGATTTCTGATTCTTTTTCGGTATGCGATTCCGGACGCAAATCTCCTTGGGGTGCTTCCTCCGTTTGTTTCGCAGGGACTTCTGGTGCTGCGGGTTCTGCAGACCGCTTCTTTTTCCGGCGAAAGATTTTTCCAAAGAAAGATTTCAGTGCGGTTCCGATGCGTTTTCCGATGGTTGGATGTAGCAATTTGTCGAGACGACGGTATCCGGCCAATAGTTCCTCGGGGGAGAAGTCTTTGCGATGGACGTTTTCTTCGAGTTCAAGTTGAAGTTTTTCCACATCGGATGTGCGGTCGACCACATGTGCGTCGATGAACTTCCAGCCCAGTTCGCGGGCGGCCAGCGTTCTGCGGTGTCCGGCGATGAGCTCGTTTTCGCGGGTGATGGTAACGGGGTTGAGCTGCCCGTGAAGGCGCATGCTTTCCATGAGCGGTTTCAGGTTACCGATCTCGGTTCGCACCCGGTCTTTGATCAAGATGTCTTCGATTCGCACTTGCATGGCAGGCTCCCTTGAAATGATTCGTCCTTCTAGTAGCAATCTTGCGGGCATCATTCAAGTTTGAAGCGAAAAAATCTTTTCAGGAGTAGGCGGATGTTAGGCCGCGATTCGCATGTGGGTCGTATATGGGATGAAAGCCGGCTGTAGGCAGAAAGGCGCCCCATGCTTCGTTCAGATGAGGAATGTCGTTCAAGCATCCGGTTCCGCAGGTGTGATGACGCGAAAATTACGGTGTTTTGTGTGAAATCGGTTGACGAAAAGCGTTCATTTAGTCGATAACAGAGGTTTTACGACTATGCGGCGCTTTTCGATTCCTTTTGGGCGGATCGCGAACGTTAAAACAGGGGTATTAGATGCATCCATATCGGACACATACATGCGGTGCTTTGCGTGATTCAGACGCAGGCATTGAGGCCAGACTTTCGGGGTGGGTTTACCACAAGCGGGATCATGGCGGCGTATTATTTATAGATTTGCGTGATCATTACGGTGTTACGCAGATTGTCATTCATCCGGAAAGAACTTTTTTTGAGCAGTGCCAGCGGTGGCGTGCTGAGAGTGTGGTCACGGTTACGGGGCGGGTCACGGCCCGGACGCCGGAGACGGTGAATGCTGATTTGCCTACAGGTGCCATTGAATTGGTTGTGGATGATGTGAAGGTGCAGTCGGCCGCCGATCCGTTGCCGTTATATCTGGCAGGTGAGGAAGAGGGGCCCGAGGAAACCCGGTTGCGTTATCGTTTTCTGGATCTGCGCCGTGAGCGGATGCAGCATAATATCCTGCTGCGAGCAAAGATCATTGCCAGTATGCGGCGTCGGATGACAGAGAAGGGGTTTCATGAGTTCCAGACGCCGATCCTGACAAGTAGTTCGCCCGAGGGTGCCCGTGATTATCTGGTTCCGAGTCGTGTGCATCCCGGCAAGTTTTATGCGTTGCCGCAAGCCCCGCAGCTTTTCAAGCAGTTATTGATGGTTTCGGGGTTTGATCGGTATTTCCAGATCGCGCCGTGCTTTCGCGATGAGGATGCCAGGGCGGACCGTTCGCCCGGCGAGTTTTACCAGCTTGATATTGAAATGGCGTTCCCCACGCAGGATGAAATTTTCTCCACGGTTGAGGATTTGCTGTATGGCATCTTTACGGAGTTTTCGGATTGGGAGGTGGATTCGGCTCCATTTGTGCGGATTCCGTACAAGGAGGCTATGCTGAAGTATGGTTCGGACAAGCCTGATTTGCGTATTCCGATTGAGATTCGTGATGTGTCGGATATTTTTGCCGAGAGTGCCTTCAATGCTTTTCGCAGTGTTGTCGAAGGTGGCGGTGTTGTACGGGCGTTACCCGTAAAGGGGATTGCAGACCGGCCGCGTAGCTTTTTCGACAAGATGGTTGAGTTTGCGCAGAGTGTAGGGTCGAAGGGCTTGGCGTATCTTGTCTGGCAGGGCGGGGCGGTAAAGGGGCCGATCTTCAAGTTTCTGCAGCCGTCGGATCTGGAAGCACTGGCCTCGCGCTGTGGCATCGAGGATGGGGATGTCTTGTTCTTTGTTAGTGACAAGGAGGGGCCGGCCAGTCGGATCGCCGGTGAGGTGCGCAGCAAGCTGGGGCATGATTTGGATTTGATTCCGTCCGGGATCTACAAGTTCTGCTGGATTGTTGATTTTCCCATGTTCGCGTTCGATGAGGAGTTGGGTCGGGTCGAGTTCTCGCACAATCCTTTTTCCATGCCGCAAGGGGGGATGGAGGCGCTCGAGCAAAAGGATCCACTTGATATTCTGGCCTATCAGTATGACATTGTTTGTAATGGTTGCGAGCTTTCGAGCGGGGCAATCCGGAATCATTTACCGGAGGTAATGTACAAGGCTTTCGAAATTGCCGGTTATCCGCCGGAGGCTGTTGATGAGCGTTTTGGTGCATTGATTCGAGCGTTCCGTTTGGGGGCCCCGCCACACGGCGGTCTGGCTCCGGGGGTGGATCGAATTGTTATGCTGTTGGCACACGAGACGAATATTCGCGAAGTGATTGCCTTTCCGATGAATCAGCGGGCACAGGATCTGATGATGGATGCGCCCAGCTCGGTAAGCGAAAAGCAGTTACGGGAATTGCACATTCGTTTGCAGTTGCCGCGTAGTGAGGTGCGGGATTCTGCTGATACGTAAGTTGGGGGGGGGAAACGGCTGGACGGGACACGATTTCGGCGGTACCTTTGGATCCAACAGGACTTTTGTATGCTGCATGGGGGTGTGTGTTTGAGTGATCGTTTGCTGGTTGCTGTTCAAGAGAGGCGGGCTTATGTAAAGCCTGTTGGGCGCGCGACGTTCAAGTTGGCTCCGGCCCTTAAGCGGTTCAGTGTGTCGGTGATCAGCAAGGGCTGCCGGGATGTGCTTTTCGACATGTCCGAGTGCACGACGCTTGACAGCACCTTTATGGGGGTTCTGGCGGGTATTGCCATGTGGCCCTTGGGTACGTCCGACAAGGTGCATGTTACGCTGAAAGGATTGAATGCCCGGACGCGTTCGATGCTTGCCACGCTCGGGCTGGAGCGCATCATGACGTGCTTTAATCAAGATGAGGATTCGGTGGGTAAGGCTGTGAGCTCGATCGATCTGGCGGCGAGGGCGCACGAGGTGCAGCATGATGCGGGCAAGGAGGAGACGCTGGCGACGATGCGTACGGCCCATGCGGATCTGGTTCGGGCTGATGAGGAGAATGCGGCGCGCTTTTGCGATGTATTGACGTATCTGGATCAGGAGATCAAGCGCGTGGATGATTGATGGTGTTTGTGTATGTATTTTGGTACGTGTTGCGATTGGTGAAAATACGTTTAAGAGGCAATTCAAATGGGCTATGAAGCACTGGCGCGTAAGTGGCGTCCCAAACAATTTGCAGATGTGGTCGGGCAAGAGCATGTCACGCGTACGCTTTGCAATGCGATCCGGAATGGTCGTTTGCATCATGCTTATCTTTTTGTGGGGCCGCGGGGTATCGGTAAGACGTCGATCGCGCGGATCTTTGCCAAGGCACTTTGCTGCGAGAACGGCGGTCCGACCGAAACGCCTTGTGACAAGTGTGCCAGTTGTCTTGAAATTGCCGCTGGTAACAGTTTGGATGTAATCGAGATTGACGGTGCGTCCAACAACAATGTTGAGCAGGTTCGTGAACTGCGTGATACCGTGAAGTTTGCGCCGGTGCGCGGGGCTTTCAAGATTTACCTGATTGACGAAGTGCACATGCTTTCGGCTGGTGCTTTCAATGCACTGCTCAAAACGCTGGAGGAGCCGCCGTCGCATGTAAAGTTCATCTTTGCGACAACCGAACCCGAGAAGGTGCTGGCTACGATCATATCGCGCTGTCAGCGATTTGATTTGCGACGTATTCCCGTGACGCAAATTGTCGATCGTTTAAAGCAAATTGTGGATGCGGACAGCATCCATGCTGACCCCGATGCACTTCTGGCGGTTGCGCGGGGTGCTGAAGGAGGGTTACGCGATGCGGAGTCGGCTCTTGATCAATTGATTGCCTTTACCGGAAACACGATTACAGAAGCAGATGTGCTGGCAGTTTTTGGTCTGGTTTCGCGGGAAACGCTGGAGCGTCTTGTGGATGGCATTCTGGAGGGTGACATTCGCACATTGCTACAGATTACGGGTGAACTTGATAACGCGGGTAAAGATTTGCAACGGCTGCTGGTTGAGGTGATAAGTTACTTCCGTAATTTGCTGGTGTGTCTGCATGTTGAGAATCCGGTGAAGGATTTGGATTTGCCGGAGGATCAAATTGCCGTGCTCGTGGCACAGGCGAAAAAGAGTAATACGGGGCGTCTGTTACGCGTAGTTACGATGCTTTCGGAGGCAGAGGACCGGATGCGGTATGCCTTGTCGCGGCGGATTTTGCTGGAGACGGTTTTGATCCGGTGTGCCCGTGCGGCCACGGTGGTGACACTGGAAGAGATTTTGGAGAAGATTCAAGCTCTGCGAGATGCGGGCGGGGGAACAAGTGCGCCTGTAGCGGCACGTTCTGTTTCGCAGGAGGCAGAATTCCGTTCGCGTGCAAGTGCGCTGCCTGCGGACGGTATTGCGGCGGGCGGGGGGGCTGTGGCCGGGATCATGCCGGCCTTGCCGGGGGTTGAGCCTGATGCCGATTTCGTGTCATTAGCCCGGCTACAGGAGTGCTGGCCAGCCGTCATCAAGCGAGTTGGAAAAATTGCGATTGGAACGGGCGGAGTACTGGAGGATCTGGTGCCTTTACGGGTTGAGGGCAATCACGTGGTAATTGGATATCCGTTGGAATTTCGCGAGCGCATGGCGGTATTGAAGCACCCCCGTGTGCGCTCGGGGTTACACCAGATCTTGCGGCGGTATCTGGAAAAAGATGTCATCATCCGATTCGAAGGATTTGATGGGGCTGCGCCAGTCGTTGAGATTCCCGTTGCGATTCTGGAGGATATGTCGCGAAAGGATGACGCTGCGAGTGCCGCCGGCAATGGTTCGCGTAGTGCCTCGCGCGCGACGTGGTACCAAGATCCGCATGTGCAGGCGGTGCTGGAAGCTTTTAATGGTGAAATAACAGATGTCCGGGAAGCGCAGTAGCGCGCTGGGATGTTGGGGATGTAGAAGGGAGTATTATAATGGCGAATATGATGAAGATGATGCAGCAGGCTGCTGGTATGCGCAAGCAGATGAAGAAGATGCAGAAGGAGCTTGAGAAGAAAGTGGTCGAGGTCAAGAGCAATAATGGTAAGGTAACCGTCTCTGCGCGCGGTGACATGACCATTAAGGCGATTACCATTGATCCTTCAGTGCTCGAGGATCTGAAGCTGGATCGGCTGGAGAAGATCCTGCTGACGACAGTGAATGCAGCACTGAATGCGGCCAAAAAGACGGCCGGAACCGAAATGTCCAAGATGCAGGGTGGCTTGGGCGGCTTGTCTGATATGCTTGGTAATTTAGGCTAATCTGATGAGTTTGGAGGCGCTGGATAAACTCACCGACGCCTTGAGTCGTCTGCCGGGAATTGGACGTCGTTCGGCCAGCCGGATGGCTGTAAAGCTGGCAGCCGATCCGCAACGTCTGGGGGCTTTACTCGCGGCCGCTTTGGATCAAGTTCGTCGTGAAGTCCGATTTTGCGGGCGCTGTGGTGCACTTACATCTGTGGAGCGTGATCCCTGTTTGTATTGCACGGATCATGCGCGCGACCAAAAGGTGCTCTGCGTGGTCGAGGATCCCTCTGATATCGATGTGATCGAGGAGACCGGGGTTTATCGAGGACGTTATCATGTATTGATGGGGCGCATTTCTCCGTTGCGAGGGGAAGGTCCCAATGACATCCGGTTGCGCACATTGGTAAGGCGTGTCCGCGAAGAAGGGGTGGCGGAAGTAGTTCTGGCGCTGAATACGGATCTCGAGGGCGAGGCAACGGCAGGATTTATCGCCGTGTTATTGCAGGAGCGCGGCGTTCGGGTTACGCATCCTGCGTATGGTCTTCCGGCTGGTAGTGGTGTGCGGTATGCCGATGCGGTGACGCTTGGGCGTGCTTTGGAAGGGAGGCGGGACGCATGAGTATTGGCATGGCAGATCGACTTGCCGCAGTTCAGGAACGCATCCGGCTTGCGTGTGAGCGGAGTCAGCGTGATCCGGAAGCGGTGACTCTGGTGGCGGTTAGCAAGACCTACCCCCCTGCGGATGTGGATGCATTGTCTGCGCTCGGTTGTCGCATTTTCGGGGAGAGTCGCGTACAGGAGGCCGCCCAGAAGATCTCGCTTTGTGCCAGCGGTTTGGCATGGCACGGGATTGGACACTTGCAGCGAAATAAGGTTGCTCCGGCGATCGAGCTGTTTTCACGTTTGCATGGGGTGGATTCCTTGCGGTTGCTGGAGCGTATTGAGAGTTGTGCGGCTGATGCAGGCAAGAAAATCCGTTTGTGTCTGGAAGTGAATGTTTCGGGTGAATCCAGCAAGTTTGGTTTTTCGCCCGCGGAAATACCGGCTGTGCTGGATTATGTACCGCAGCTGCGATACGCTGAAGTCGATGGATTGATGACGATTGCGCCCTACTTTGAAGATCCTGAAAAGAGCCGGGGACACTTCAAGCGTTTGCGGATGTTGCGGGATGAATGGGTCGCTGCATCTGGTTGGCCGCTTGATGTCCTTTCGATGGGTATGTCTCACGACATGATGGTTGCCATCGAGGAGGGGGCCACCATGATCAGGGTGGGGACGGCGTTGTTCGGGCCCCGTGCGAAACCGGAGGAATGGCTATGAAGATGATTGCATCGCGAAGAGGGGGCATACTGCAGAGTGGTATGCTTACGCTGCTGGTGTTGGGGCTCATATTGGCCGTAACGGGTTGGTTTGCCGCACGGACGCAAGGATTTCGTGAGCTAGTTGCCGGTCGTCTTTCTGAGCAGTTGGGGATTGCTGTTGTCGTTGGCGAAAGTTACGTTGGTTGGCCATATGTACTGGTGTTGCGTAATGTGGAGAGTGGGGCGCATGATGCCGTCAGTTTCCAGATTCGTGCCATGCGATTGGGGCGGGGGTTGCGCCAGTGGACACTTGATGTGCGTGGGGCACGCATTACGTTTGCACCGGAAATCGCGACGGATGTAACGCGCGCTATTTCTGGTGAGCTTGTTCGACTGGCTGGTTTACGCGATGCGGAGCCGCTCGATATCATGCGGGCAACGTCTCACTTGCAGTCGCGTTGGCGTGTGCAGCTGGATGATTTTGATATTTATTGGCTGGATGCGGATGGGGAGGTCGATGGATATGTGCGGCAACTGCACTTCCAGTTGGTTCCTGTTCGTTTACCCTCGGGCAAGATGCATTATTACCGGTTAAGCTATCCCGGGGCGGCGCGGCAGGCACTCGGATCGATACGCGATTTGGATTGGGAGTGGTTGACACGTGGTGGTGATCATTATGTTGAGCTGATGCGCAATGGAATGGCAGCAGCAGTTTGTCCGATGGAGTAGAGGAGTGCGAGATGTTGACGAGTGCTAGGGCTGCCGAGCTGCTGGATGGTTTCCGGCAAAAACGGATATTGATTGCGGGGGATCTGATGTTGGATCGTTACGTATTCGGCACGGTGGATCGAATTTCTCCCGAGGCCCCGGTGCCGGTATTGCGCGTGACGCATGAGGAGGTGCGCCCCGGTGGGGCGAGCAATGTGGCACTGAATATCCGTTCGCTTGGTGCAACGGGTATGGTGTGTGGAATTGCAGGAAGAGATGCGGCTGGTGCGGAGTTGCAGCATGTGCTTGCCCAGGCAGGACTCCCTGTTGATGGTATCGTCGTTTCGGATGCCGTTCAAACAACCGTGAAGACCCGTGTGATCGCAGATCGTCAGCAGATTGTGCGCGTGGATCGGGAGTCGACAACCGCTGCATTTGAGGCGGTTGGCGCGGAATTAGCCGCGCGCGTTTCCGGTGTTGGGGTGGGGGTTGATGCCGTCTTGCTTGAGGATTACGGGAAAGGGGTGGTGGATCAGGGCGTGGTTGATACGGTACTGGCCTTGGCTGCAAGCAATGGGCTTCCGGCGGGATTTGATCCCAAGGATAACCGGCATCTGCATATTCCTTGGATGACGGTGGCAACGCCAAATTACCGCGAAGCCTGCAGCGCTGCGGGGCAGCCGGAAGAGTCGTTGCATGGCTGTTCGGCAATGCATGTTCCCGCGGGTTTGCGCGAGACGGGACGTGTTTTGGCGGAGCACTGGCAGACGGCCTGTTTAATGATCACGTTGGGACCCCGTGGGGTGTATGTGCTGCCGCGAGAGGGTACCGAACAGATTTTGCCAACCCAGGCGCGTGAAGTGTTCGATGTCTCTGGCGCCGGAGACACATTTATTGCAACTGCGGTGCTTTCTATTGCGGCGGGGGCATCCTATGCGGAAGCAGCCCAGATGGCGAATCATGCTGCTGGTGTCGTGGTTGGTAAGGTGGGTACCGCGACATGTAGCGCAGCAGAGTTGTTGGATTTTGTGGCAAAATCAGAGGAAACGAGGTCGGTATGCGTGTGATCGGTGTTATTCCTTCCCGTTGGGGTTCTACACGCTTGCCGGGCAAAAGTCTTTTGCCCCTTTGTGGTAAACCGCTGGTGCAGCATGTCGTGGAGCGTGGCCGGATGTGTCGGGAATTAGATGATTTGCTGGTTGCCACAGATGACCAGCGGATTGTGGATGTGGTGGAATCCTTCGGGGGGCGTGCTGTTATGACGCGGCCGGATCATCCGTCTGGAACGGATCGGATTGCCGAGGCGATTAGCGGGCTGGATGCGGATTTGGTTGTGAACATACAAGGAGACGAACCCCTGCTGGATCCGGCACTTGTAGATAGTCTGGTGGTTCAAATGCGGCAGGGAGCCTGGGATATGGGGACTGCGGCGACACCGTTGGAGGATGTGGCGGCACTGGGGGATCCTGCCGTGGTAAAGGTTGTGTTTGGGGCTAACAAGCAGGCCTTGTATTTTTCCCGATCCGTGATACCATGTAACCGCGATGGTGATGTTAGGCTGTATGTAGAGAGCGAGCCTGTTTATTGGCGGCACATTGGTCTGTATGCCTACCGGCGAGATTTTTTGATGCGGCTGGTTGCGGTGGCACCGTGTGTGATTGAGCAAACGGAGAAGTTGGAGCAGCTGCGGGCATTGCATATGGGATGCAGGATGTTGGTCGTGCCCACGCACAAGGTTTCTGTGGGCGTGGATACTCCAGCTGATGTTGTGACTGTGGAAAGACTGTTGGGGGAGCAAAGTGACAATGCCTAAAAAAGTAACAATCAGTGGAATCAAGATCGGACAAGGCCAGCGTTTGGCTCTGATTGCCGGTCCTTGTGTAATTGAAAGTCGGTCCTCCTGCCTGCAATTGGCTGGTAAATTGCACGCGTTGGCATCTGAAGAGGGGATACCGCTCATTTTCAAGGCGTCTTTTGATAAAGCGAACCGGACTTCTGTGGATGCGTTTCGTGGTCCAGGGATTGCGGCTGGTCTGGAGATACTGGCGGAAGTGCGCGCACGTTTTGGTATGCCGGTGCTGACGGATGTGCATACGGAGGATCAGGCGCAAATAGCGGGTGCTGTTGTTGATGTGCTGCAAATTCCCGCGTTTCTATGTCGGCAGACCGATCTGTTGACGGCTGCGGGAGAGACCGGCTGTGTTGTGAACATCAAGAAGGGGCAGTTTCTCGCGGCTGAAGACATGGCATATGCGGCTAATAAGGTTGCCGCGACTGGAAATCATAGGATTCTGCTGACCGAGCGTGGCTCAACTTTTGGATATCGGAACCTTGTGGTGGATATGCGGAATTTGCCCATTATGCGTGCCTTGGGGTATCCCGTTATTTTTGATGCGACGCATAGTGTACAGCGTCCGGGGGCGGGGCAAGGGTCGACGGCTGGCGATGGTCATATGGTTCCGTATCTGGCTCGTGCTGCGGTCGCGGCAGGTTGTGATGCTGTGTTTATGGAGACCCATGTGAATCCAGCCAAAGCTCTGTCGGATGGCCCAAATGCGATTGCGTTCAAGCATGTCCGGCGTTTGTGGCGGCAAATGAAAGCGATTCATGAAGTTGTTTCGTAACATTTTGTTTGTTTTCGTTGGTGGGGTGAGTGCGGTAGTGCTAGCCAGCATACAGCCGATGCAAGGTTTGCGTGTGCCGATGGATTATTATCCGGATGGGACCTTGAAACATGAATTGCTTGCGCGCGAGGCACAACTCACAGAGGGAGGGGCGATTGATGTGAGGGGTGTCGAATTTCGCTTGTTTACGCCGGAGGGGCGCGAAGAGGTTGTGATTCGTGCGGAACAGGCGACGGTTGATCGGGTTGGCTTGCGCGGGCATTCGGAGCGTCCCGTTTCGTTGGCGCGAGATCAGCTTTTGTTGACGGGAGAAGGATTTAAGTGGAACGGGACGGGCGAAACGATTGAAATCCTGCGTAATGTGCGATTGTCTTTCCCGTCACAAATGTTTCGAGAACGGTTAGGAGAAGAGGGCAATGTTGAAGAGCAAGATTAGTATTGGGTTGCTTTTGTTGGTGCTGGGCACGTTTGCCAAGGGGGCGGCTTCCGACGCTTCTGAGCAGACGGTGATCACATCCGATACGCTGTTGTTTGATTATCAGCGTTCGATCGCTGTTTTCGAGGGTAACGTGCGCGTTGTGGATGCGCAGGTTACGCTAACCTGCGCGAAGCTGTATGTATATTTCGATGGGAGTAACCAGATTACATCGGTGGTTGCGCGCGAGAATGTGCATATCGTGCAGGGCGACAGGCATGCCAGTGCCGGCCGTGCGGTGTATCGTGCCTCGGAGGGTTCCATCGTATTGACCGAGAATGCCCGGTTGTACCGTGGTGCGGAGGAGTTGCGCGGAGATGAAATTCAGATTTTCACGCAATCGGAAAAAGTGATTGCGAAGCCAGCGCGTCTTGTTGTTACGCCCGGCAGCACAGAGGCGATTGTTCCCAGGTAGTTAGGGAGAGGTATTTTTGGATGCAGGACGATATTGATAATGGAATGGAGCAACCGCGCGATATTGGAGATGCGGATAGCGAGACGCTGATAGCGTCGCGCAATCTGCAGAAGTCGTACAAGGGTAAGTGCGTGGTTTCGGATGTGTCGATCCATGTAAAGCGCGGTGAGATCGTCGGTTTGCTCGGACCCAACGGTGCGGGCAAGACAACTTCCTTTTATATGATTGTCGGTCTGGTGAAACCCGACGGGGGGAAGGTGTATCTTGAGGGGCGGGATATTACCGGGCTTCCCATGTATCAACGTGCGCGCCTTGGTGTCGGCTATCTGGCGCAGGAACCATCGGTTTTCCGGCGTTTAACGGTGCGCCAGAATGTACTCGCGATTCTGGAAACGCTGGGCATTTCGCGCGCGGAGCAATACCGGCGGTTGGATATGCTGTTGGATGAACTGGACTTGACGCGGCTTGCGGATCAAATGGCCTATACGTTGAGCGGTGGTGAGCGTCGTCGTTTGGAAATTACCCGTGCGCTGGTTCGCGAGCCATCCATTCTCATGCTTGATGAGCCGTTCAGTGGTGTTGATCCTTTAGCGGTTGCGGATGTGCAAAACATTATTATAAAATTGCAGCAGAGGGGGTTGGGTATTTTGATAACCGATCATAACGTGCGCGAGACGTTGTCGATTGTAAACCGCGCGTATTTGCTGTTTGAGGGAAAGGTATTGCGAGAGGGGAAAAGTTCGTTTTTGATTCAGGATGAAATGAGTCGTGAATTATATTTGGGTACATCGTTTCAAATGTGAATGTATTTAGTGGGTACAGAACAACCAAAAAAGGGGGGGTAGTATGTCTATCGAGATTACCGTTCGGCACATGAACAGTGCACCAGAGGCGAAGGCTTATGCAGAAGAAAAGGCTGCTAAATTGATGGAGATGTTTCCGCGGGTCGAGCATGTACATGTTGTTTTGGATATTGAGAAGCATCGTCAGGAGGCCGAGGTTGTTGTTCAGGCCAAGAATCATATTCGGCTTGAGGCCAGTGAAACGAGTGATGATATGGTAAATTCCGTGGATGTCGCGTTTGAGCGAACCGAGAAGCAGTTGCGCAAGTTACGCGAGAAAGTTCAGGATCACCGCGTAAAGGCAGATCCTGCTCAACCGGTTTGATGCTGGATGGTGAAACGGGATCAGATCCCAGGAGGATGTGATGACAGTAAAGAGATCAGTGCGGAGTCGTTCGGTGCAAGTTGCCGATTTTCTTGCGGCCGGAGGAGACCATCTGAAGTTGGAGCTACTCGGCGGCAAAGGTGGCTTATCAAAATTAATTGGCGAATCGACAATCAATCGTCCTGGGTTGGGGTTGGCGGGTTTTTTTAAACATTTCCCGGAACAGCGCATTCAAGTGATCGGGCTTGCTGAGCATGCCTATCTGGATTCGCTGAAACCGGCGGAACGTTCGGCTCGCGCAGAGGAGCTGTTTTCGAAAAAGGTCCCGTGCGTGGTGTTTACACGTTCCAAGCGTGTGTATCCGGAAGTGATAGCACTTGCGGAAAAGACGCGAACGCCTTTGTTGCGTACGCCGCTGATCACGAAACATTTTGTGAATGCGGCTACGATTGTGATGGAGAATCTCCGTGCTCCCAGCCAAAAGATTCAGGGTACAACGGTGGAAATTATGGGCATCGGGGTGATGATCGAAGGTGCCTCTGGCATTGGGAAAAGTGATGCCGCATTAGCGCTTGTGCGGCGCGGGCACAGTCTCGTTTCAGATGACATCACCTCTCTGCGGCGCGATACGTCTGGCAGTATTATTGCGTCACCGGTCAAAGTGACGCAATACCATATGGATATACGTGGGCTTGGCATTGTGCATGTGCCGAGTCTGTTCGGTGTATCGTCCGTACGCGAGGAGAAGAAATTGGATCTGGTGGTGACGTTGGTTCGGGAAGATCGCAAGAACAGCATCCCATCAGGCGAACGTGGTACAGCGCGACGCGTCTTGTTAGGGCTGGAGGTTCCGCAGGTCTATGTTGTGATTGAACCAGGGCGCGACATTGCCAATGTGATCGAAACCGCCGCGCTTGATATGAAGCTGCGTCGTTTGGGACACGATGCAGAGAAGGAGCTTGACGAACGCTTGATGGCATTATTGAGCGCAGGAAGAGACGGTAGCGAGTGAGTGTAGATGCCTCCAGAGCAAAGCGTTTGGTGCGGGAATTCAAAGTGGCGAACCACTATGGTATTCATGCCCGTCCGGCGGCGCTTTTTGTGAAGGCGGCTTCGCAGTTTGATGCCGACATCGAAGTGGAAAAAGATGGTAGTGTGGTGTCTGGAAAGAGTATCATGGGTCTGATGACATTGGAGGCCGGTCCCGGATCGGTATTGCGTATTTCTGCAGAGGGACCGGATTCCGAGGCCGCATTGGATCATCTTGAGCAACTCATTGTGAAGCGGAAATTTGACGAGGGATAGCACCATGGCGACAGAGGAAAGAAAAACCGGTCAGGTGTTTCGGGGAATCGGTGTTTCTCCGGGAGTGGCTTATGGTCCGGCTTTGCTCGTTATGCCGGAGACGGTGAATGTTTTTGAGCGGCCGATTGAAGCGCAGGCCGTGGCGGCAGAGATCGCGCGTTTCGAAGAAGCTTTGATTGATACGCGGCAGCAGATTCGTGATATTCAGGGTGCGCTGCGGGGTCAAACGC
>JBLRXB010000025.1:0-17534 GCA_047920915.1 Kiritimatiellia bacterium | reverse complement strand
CTCCACATTTGCCACACAACTGGCGCAATGCATGCCTTTTATATGTATCGTCCTATCAGCCATCTATCCCTCCCGGCTCAGACCACAGACCAAATCGTAATTCGTAATCGACGCCCGTAATCGTTAACCGATTCCCACCACAAGGGCTAATCTGTAACGTCACCGCCCCAGATCAAGGTGCGCGCAACGCTGCGCGACGCCGACGCGGGGATCCCCAGAAATCCCGAAAGTCAGCTTCGAGCGCATGTAGATCGTAGCGCTCCTGCAACTTCTGGATAACCCCTATCCCGCTCTGTATTTGTTGTATAGCAGTCATGTAATCGTCCAGAAACCTTTCAAAAGGAAACGCCGGTTCTGCCGCAGCCGTGCGGCGCAGATAATACACAAGGGCCCACGCCGTGGCATAATGCTGCTGGCGCCGCTCGGACGCGGTATGGTAGAACGTATCGTAATCCAGCGCAAAAAGCTCCGCCAGCGGCATACGGGTAGCGCGTTCTACATACGGCAGATGCTCCTCGAAGAAAAGGTCATTACGCTGTAGACGCGAATGCTCGAACAAGACCGCATGTCCCTCGTTATACCAAACACAAACACGTAGCGGAGAGGTTGCCAAAGACAAATACTGATGAAAGGCTTCATGATAAATCGTGCGTAATACACGTTCGCGCGCCTGCTGATAGCGTGCACCATCCACCGGACGAATCACCAGCTCACCGCGCGCCTCGCTCCATAGCCCAGCACTCCACGCATAATTCGCTCCCACATAACGCACATATTCATCCTGATCAGCAAACAGGCGAATGATACCAACCGTCTGAATCGGATGCAGCGATGGAACCATTGCGGCATACGCGGCACGCATCGGCTCCAACACCCGTTCCAGATCGCGCACCAACTGGTTGGCGCCCCGGCGCTGGTCCGAAAGCAGAACATAATCCCCAACATCCACCGATTGCCAGTTGCGGAGATTGGCCACACTCGCATGCGCCTCGGCCCGACTGCGGACAAGCTGCATAGCAAAGGAATCACCCCCGCCCAAGGCCGGCTCCTGCGCCACCACCTGCGGCTGCGGGGAAAATACGGCCAGTGAACGCAAGAACCGCTCCTCGAACGATTGCTGCACACGCGCAACATCCGCATCCGGCACCAGATCGATGTCCACAACATACACATCAAATCCCTGCCCCGTAGCAGATGCAAGCCGCAAAACATACAGCCAGCGATGCGATGCCCCGGATGCCACCCTGGCAGCAGCCTGTAGCGGGAGCGCGAGATAGCGCAGCGGCGTAACTGCACCGGGCGTTTCCAATAAATAATTCTCCATCCAGGCCAACACTTCGTCCGATGACGGTTCGTGCATCCCCGCCATCTGCGCTACCTGCTCGTCATATACAGACCGCTGCACGAAAGCATCGGATAACGAAGGAAACCGATAGCGTGGCTGCAGGATGCGCAAACGGTTGCCATGCGGATCCCGCCATTGCCCCAGAAGCTGGGAGCGCAGCCAGATCTCACGCGCCTCGTAGCGCTCTTCTTGCCATGTGCGCTCCCCCTGCTGGAACCGGTACAAACGCCGTTCCAGCGGCGGCAGTGGTTCTTCCACTGAGCGCGCCGGCACAAGAATACGCAACCCAACCGCTGGCAACTCCACCGGCACGACAAAAGATGGCGTCACTTGCGCAACAACCGATCCGGCAAACAACGCACCCATGATCGCCACAACACTACGCTGCGGTTGACGCCCCTCTTTTCCAATCTTCCAACATTCCATACTTCCATCCCTACAGGAACGGCGCAATCACCAGCGCCGTCACGGACATCAGTTTAATCAAGATGTTCAACGATGGCCCGGATGTGTCCTTGAACGGATCCCCAACCGTATCCCCGACCACCGCCGCCTTGTGCGCATCCGACCCCTTGAAGTATGTCTTGCCGTCCACCTCCAAACCATTCTCGAACATCTTCTTGGCATTATCCCACGCACCACCGGCATTGGACTGGAACAGGGCCAGCAGCACACCGGTAACCGTCGCACCAGCCAATAACCCACCAAGCATCTCGGCCCCGCGACTGCTCGGCAACCCAAGCCAACCAGGCACCAACCCAACGAGCACCGGCGCCAGTATCGCGATGCAACCGGGACCAACCATTTCGCGCAAGGATGCCTTGGTCGATATTTCCACACAGCGCTCGAATTCCGCCTTGCCATCAGCGGCCGCATAGACCTTCTGATCTGCCTCGGACCACTGCTCCACATCCTTGCCTTCATTCTGCACCAGCACAGCCAACGCCGCTTTGAGCTCCGGAATGGTCGAAAACTGACGCCGCACCTCATGGATCATATCCATCGCCGCACGCCCCACCGCGCCAATTGCCAGGGACGAAAACAAAAAGGGCAACATCCCGCCGACAAAAAGAGCGGCCATCACATAGGGATTGATGATATCGATCCCATACAACCGATCCTCCGGGTGCGTGTGATTGTATGCGGTTACAAATGCGGCAAACAAAGCCAGTGCCGTCAGCGCCGCAGAACCAATTGCAAACCCCTTCCCGATAGCCGCCGTCGTATTGCCAACCGCATCCAGACGATCGGTCCGGGCCCGTACATCCTTGGGTAACGCCGCCATCTCGGCAATGCCGCCAGCATTATCAGCAATCGGCCCATAGGCATCCACCCCGAGCTGAATGCCCGTATTCGAAAGCATCCCCACTGCCGCAATCGCAATGCCATATAAACCGGCCAATACATACGCCAAAACCATCGCCACCGCCAATATCAGGATCGGCCAGGCCGTGGAAACCATCCCGACCCCGAGACCGGCAATGATATTCGTGGCTGATCCCGTTACCGACTTACGCGCAATCCGCACCACCGGCCCGTTGCCTAAACCCGTGTAATACTCGGTAATTAAACCAATCAATGAACCCGCCGCAATCCCCGTAACAACCGCCCAGAAAACCCCGGTAGCACTGTACGTGCGCCCTTCGTACGCCCACGCCACCGGCAACATCCACCGAACCGCAAACCATGTTACGGCCAGCATCAAGCCCGACGCCAGAAGCTCCGCACGATTCAACGCCTTTTGCGGGTCGTCGTGATGCGTAAGATGCACCGCATAGGCCCCCAGCACCGATGTCAGAATACCGCCACAAGCCAGCACCATCGGTAGCAAAACCGCATTCAATCCGCCCAAAGCAGCATCCGGCTCAAACCCCACCGCCGCACCCGCAAATACCGCCCCCAACACCATTGTGCCGATAATCGATCCAACATACGACTCGAACAGATCCGCCCCCATCCCGGCCACATCCCCGACATTATCACCCACATTGTCCGCGATCGTTGCCGGATTCAGCGGATGATCCTCCGGAATCCCCGCCTCCACCTTGCCCACAAGATCAGCACCCACATCAGCGGCTTTCGTGTAGATGCCCCCTCCAATACGGGCAAACAAGGCAATGGAAGATGCTCCAAAAGAAAATCCTGTGATCACGGGCATGATTTGATCAAGCCCCCACCCGGCAAACGTATAAAGCGCGTATAGCCCACCAAGACCGATGACCCCCAAACCAACAACGCCTAGACCCATCACTGAGCCACCCGTAAAGGCAACGAGCAATTCATGTCCATCCGTGCTGCGGGCCGCCTGTGTCGTGCGCACATTCGCCAAAACAGCAACGCGCATGCCAATCAAGCCCGCCAGAGCCGAACAAAACGAGCCCGCCACAAAAGATAAACTGATGAGTGCAGATGATCCGCTCCGCCAGGCAAACACGCCCAGAACGACGGCAATGACAGCGACAAAAACAGACAGCACTTTGTACTCCGCCTTGAGAAAGGCCTTGGCTCCGTGCGCAATGTGCGCCGCAATCGATCTCATACGATCATTGCCATCCGGTTGCCGGCGTACCCAACAGGCCCGATTCCACGTATATAACAAGGCGATAACACCGAACACAGGCACAAGGCCGATAATCCAATGCTGCATAACTGCACTCCTTCTGCTTTACCCCGGCATGGCCGCGGGTCACCCGTCTGCCCACCACGGTTTAAACCGCTACACCCCGCCCCATATGCCAGCGTCAGACGACGTCATTGTGCCGAAGTCTTTCATCCCATGCAACCCATTTCACAAACTGTTCAACAGGACGCAGGCACAAAAAAAGGGCCGGCAGACGTTATGTCCACCGGCCCTACGAATCACGCCACTCTTAGACGATATATGTGCTCGAAGCCGTCGTGCCTCCACGACCCGTCCAGTTCGTGTGGAAAAATTCTCCGCGGGGCTTGTCGACACGCTCGTAGGTGTGCGCACCAAAGTAATCACGCTGTGCTTGCAGCAAATTGGCCGGCAGCCGTTCGGTGCGATATCCATCGAAGTACGCCAATGCGGCACTCATCGCCGGCATCGGAATCCCCAATGCGGCCGATTGTGCAATCACGCGACGCCAGCCTGCCTGCGCCTGCTGCACGGCCTTCTTGAAGAACGGATCCAGCAGCAGATTGGTCAGTTCCGGGTTCTTATCGAAGGCCTCCTTGATCTTACCCAGGAATACCGAACGAATAATACAACCACCCCGCCACATCAGCGCTACAGCACCATAGTTGAGCTTCCAACCATACGTTTCCGAGGCCGACCGCATCAACTGGTACCCCTGTGCATAGGACACAATTTTCGATGCATACAGTGCCTGCTCCAAGTCTTTCAGCAACTGCTTCGCATCGCCCGCAAATTTTGCATCGGGCCCCTTCAGCACTTTTGCCGCCGCCACACGCTCATCCTTCATGGCCGAAAGACAACGTGCAAAAACAGCCTCGCCTATCAACGTCAGCGGCATCCCCTCATCTAGGGCGGCGATGGCCGTCCATTTGCCCGTGCCCTTCTGCCCGGCCGTATCCATAATGAGATCGACCGTTTCCTTTCCGTCCTCATCCTTGTACGCCAGAATATCGCGCGTGATCTCAATCAGATAAGAATCCAGCTTACCGCGATTCCACTTGTTGAGCACCTTGTGCATCGTAGCATTATCCAAGCCCAAACCATCTTTCATCAGCTGATACGCCTCGCAGATCATCTGCATATCGCCGTACTCAATCCCGTTGTGAACCATTTTAACAAAGTGACCGGCACCACCGGCACCCACCCACTCGCAACACGGTTCGCCGGCATCCGTCTGCGCCGAGATCTTCTGAAATATTTTCTGTACCGAACGCCACGCCCGCGGCGAGCCACCCGGCATGATCGAGGGGCCCTTCAAAGCACCTTCTTCACCACCGGAAACACCCGTGCCAACAAACAAAAGACCCTTCTCTTCACAGGCTTTCATGCGACGCTCGGAATCCGGAAAATGCGAATTGCCACCATCAATGATAATATCCCCTTTTTCCAGATACGGAATCACGGAATCCATAAAGGCATCCACCGCCGCACCGGCCTTGACCATCAACATCACCTTGCGCGGACGCTTCAACGACGCCACCAGCTCCTTGACACTGTGACATCCAATAATCTTCTTGCCGGCCGCCCGGCCTTCAACAAAATCATCAACCTTGCTGGTTGTTCGATTGAAACAAGAAACCGTGAACCCTTTGCTCTCCATGTTCAAAATCAGATTCTCGCCCATCACGGCCAACCCAACCACACCGATGTCCGCCAATTTCGCCGCCGCCACTTTTTTCTTTTTTGCTGTCATTGTCTCTCCTGTTTATGCTTGCCCCATTCGCCTGACCAATGCGCCGGGATCATTCAAACGCACCCGCACTTGGCAGGAAGCAGCCATTCCGATAGGATACTCGCTGCATGGTGCACACGTTCGTATATCGATAAAGCAAAGACACAATATGAAATCCTGGCGGCGATTACAAGTTTCAGCTGCAGTACTGGTCGGATACGCTCTGGCAGCCGGACTCCTGTCCGCCGGAATCTTCCAGTTACCCGACATCATGGTTGCGCCCTGGGCCCGTCTCAATGCCCTCCTGAGCGGATGGTTTATGCACCTGATCGGCATGCATGTCTGGGTCGATTACAACATCATCCATACAGACCTCTACCGTTATGCCATCCACGCTGGCTATCATGGCACCGGCGTCGCATTGAGCACAATCATCCTCGCCATCACCATCGCTGCCCTGCGACATTACAACCCATTTGAGACTGTCTTTATGATTGCGGCATCGCTGATCACCGCACTTATCATAAATGTCTTGCGGATTACATTGATCATCCACTTCGGATCACCGCCTGATGCCGTGGCAGCCTCAGGACTTCTCGAAGACACCACCATCATTATCACAGCCCTCGCCGCCCTCAGTGTATGCCTGAATATGCTTATCGTCACAGCCGCAAAAATCATTCGGTTCCAGAAGCGCGAGCCTTTACCGGGCACGGTGGAGGGAACACTGAGTGAATACCCACCTTTCTGGCACCGCGTATTGCGGCGCTATCGACCTGTCTATCTGCTGATTCCCGTGATCGCAGCCATTGCCGCCATCACATATGCCGGCCGCCCCTCCAGGCGTGAAGCCATCCTGGCTAAACTCGTTTTGGATATGAGTGCACAAGGAGCCTATGACCATGCCTTGCGGCTCGGACAGCAACTGGCCGCAAACCGGCAGGGGGATCTCGATTGGCAACTGCGCCTGATCCGTATCATGTTGCTGGATCGTAAGACGCAACTAGCCCTGCAATCTCTGGATGCCCTGCCCCCCCGCGAACCACAACCCCATCATAAAAACGAAATCAACCTGCTGCAAACCTATGCGTATCTTTTGCAGCAAGATTGGGAACAGGCTCGCGCCACCTTCAACAAACTCCAAGAACATGCGGATACCGATCCCGTCTGGCACATGATATTTCTCGAAATTGCCCTTGCCCTCGGCGATCAGGAACAAGTCATCGCACTGGTACCCGAAGCTACACGCGCCTTTCACCAGCTCGGACGCATCGGCGCGGCCCTACCGATGCTCGCAAGTAGCGGAAACTGGGATATATTTCTTACGGCAACACCATGGATCGACCGCGAGAATACCCCGCTTTCCATCCTGACCGCACAAGTCATGGCACAACTCCATCTCGACAGGACCTCGGCGGCAGCCGAACACACCCAGTTCGGCTTGCAGCACTGGCCAGACAGCCTGGAATTATTACCCGCTGTTCTCATTCTTACACAAGCCAGCCCGGCCGAATGGGAACCCCGCCTCGCACAGATGCTTATGCGCATCACCCGCAACAGCGAAAATCCTCGTGCGCTTTTCGCGGTCATCTCGGCGGCCTTTGTCGTCTACCGCCCCGATCTGGCCTGGCCCGCATATCAGAAACTACGCGAACACGATCAACAACTGTACGCAGATCTTGCGCTCGCCAAATATGCCGCACAGTGGTTCCTTTTCCGGAACCACTTTCTGCGATTACCAGCCACAACCCCCGCCATAACAACACAATTGGCACCCTGGTTGCTGCTAGGTCAACACCTTCCATTCCTACACAAAACCACCGACGCGATTCCCTATGCCAGGCATACCGATGCCCTACTCGATCCCGAAGCGTGGCAGCGCACACGCCGTAACCAGATCATCGCAGACATCGCACAAGGTCAACATCTCTCCCGGCTGGATAGCAACCCGGAACTGCGCCTACTTGTCGCTAGCCTGCTCGAAGATGCGCACAAATACGAAGAAGCCTATTTGCAGCTCGAGCACCTGGCGCAAACACACCCTGCTATCACCCCACTGACCGACTATCATCTGGCCCGGTTGGATCTCCTGACCGGCAACAACCGAAAAGCATTCGAACGCTTGCGCACTGTCATTTGTGATGCGGACGCTCTGGCACTCGATGACATCGATATAGAAAAAAACTGGCCGCCCCGGCCCATCCGGCTCAAACCACAGACGGCGCATCAATTACCCCTGCTCATTGCGTTGATCGAATTGCAATGGGAGAACCGCCAGTTCATTACGGCCACCTTCACCATGCGCGAGGCACTGCGGCGCTTCCCGCATGACCCCGTCATCCGGACCCTGGCAGGCGACATCCTGCTGCAAATACAGCGCCCTGAGCAAGCTCTCCTTTTGCTACAAAACACCACCATACGGAGGCTTCCCGTTACCGACGAACTGGAATCAGACGCCCTGCTTGCGACAGGACGCCATGCCGCCCTTCGTACCTTTCGCAGGCAACGCCTGCTACCGCCTTTGGATATTCCGCCTGACGCATCACCGCCTGACCGATTACCGCCGGCAGAAGAATTATTCGCGCCTGTGAACCCCGATGATTGCGGTGCCCTTGCCCCACGCCCGGACGACCCGATCTTTTCGCTCTTCCAGCAAGTGCTGCACGACCCAGCCCAGCCGATCGATTGGGAAGCCTGGCTCACCACACCGCAAACACGGCTCGAACAGGCAGAGGCGATGTTCCGGCTGTATCAGCTTCTCTATACCCAGAAACGGCTGGATAGTGCCCAGCAAGCTGCCCGATATGCCGTCATCGCCAATCCACACGAGCCCCTGCTTTGGCTACACATCCTGAAAACAACGTCAGATCGGGCGAACCTGCTGGCATATGCCCGGTCTTTCTGTCCGGATGACCCCGACCTCTGGCTCGCCGACCTCGTCTGGACGGCACACATGCCACATGAACAGAAGCGAACGCGCAAACTCGATCGATTAATCAAGCAAGCCCGCGAAGAGTTTATATTTCCGGTCGAAACGCTCGTACGCGCGGCCGACTTCCTGTGGCGCGGTCATGACCATGCGAACGCCCAACACATTATAAGCCTGTTCCATCAGCACGAACGCGGCTTACTAGCCGCACACTTGCTAGGCGTTGAGGCCGCCGAATGGGCCGGAAACCGGGGCCGGGCCCTCTATAATATTGAAGCCGCGATTGAGGCCGCCAGCCAAACCATGCCGGAATTGTATGCCCGGTTCATTAAAAGCAAGCTGCGCGATGGTGTCATCGAGAGCGATGGCAATATCGTAAACGCATTACGAGAACTGCAACACGCAGAACCGGATAACATTCTCTGGATGGAACTACTTGGCTACATCCGGTACCAGAGAGGCGGAGCCGAAGTCATGGAAGCAAGCCAGATGATGCGGGCAGCCATTCGGGCCGGCAGCACGAATCGCGTGGCATTCATCATTGCCGCCGAAGGATTGCGCCGCGTCAATCGTACCCATGAAGCGGCACAAATCTTGCAACAAGGCCTCGCAGGGCAACCACACGATCCGGTCATGCTAAACAATCTGGCCTACCTCTGGGCCGAAAACCCGAGCACCGCACCCGAGGCAACCAACCTGATTCCGGCACTCATACCCTTCGCGGAGCAAGACCCTGAAATCCGCGATACGCTAGCCTTCGTGCTGCTGCGCAACAATGAACTCGAATCTGCCAGGGAACTGCTCGCCCGCAACTTGCGCGAAATGCCCCCCGATTCGCGCATCTGGTTTCGCAGTCAAATGCATCTAGCTGAGATCGTCTGGCGCCAAGGTCGCACGCAGATCGCAACCAGCATGCTGGAGCAACTGCTGCGGGGTGCACGCAACATTCCGGATGAAGATATTCTTACCGCCAACCGCCTGCTGATGCGTATCGTGGCGTCCCCTTAAACCCGCGTCATGCAGATACAGGCATTGTGACCGCCAAACCCGAGCGAGTTATTCAGCGCAACCTCCACCGGCATCTCTCGCGCTGTATTCGGCACGTAGTCCAGATCACAATCCGGATCCGGATTAATCTGATTGATCGTCGGCGGCACAACGCCATACTTGATGGCCATTGCACAAGCAACCGACTCCACGCCCGCGGCCGCACCCAACAAGTGACCCGTCATCGACTTCGTCGAGCTGATCGCCACCTTCTGCGCGTGGGCCCCCAGCGCCCCCTTGATCGCACGCGTCTCAATCTTGTCATTCAACGGCGTGCTGGTTCCGTGCGCATTGATGTAGTCAACCGCATCCGCATTACGCCCAGCATCACGAATCGCGGCAACCATGGCACGCGTAGCACCCGTACCCGCTTCCATCGGAGCCGTCATATGGTAAGCATCACACGTCTGACCAAACCCCGCAATTTCACAGTAAATCTGGGCACCACGCGCTTTGGCGTGCGCATACTCCTCGAGCACCAGCACGGCCGCACCTTCCCCCATCACAAAACCATCGCGCTCTTTGTCAAACGGACGGCTCGCAGTCTTGGGATCATCATTACGTGTACTCAAGGCCTTCATGGCCGCAAAACCACCAATGCCCAAACCGGTAATCGAGGCCTCTGCACCACCGGCAACAATCACATCCGCCTCATCACGCTGGATAATCCGTAGCCCATCGCCAATCGAGTGTGCCGCCGAAGCACAGGCAGAAACAACACAGAAATTCGGTCCCTGCAGGTTATGCTCGATTGCAATCAGCCCGGAAGCCATATTAACAATCATCTGCGGAATCATAAACGGGGAACAACGCCCGGGGCCCTTTTCCAGCAAGGTCGTGTGCTGCGCCTCGAGCGTGGACAGGCCGCCAATGCCGGAACCCACAATCGTGCCCATACGCGTCGGGTCTTCCTTCTCGCGATCAAAAGCCGCATCATCCATCGCCATCTTCGCAGCCGCAATGCCCAGATGACAGAAGCGATCCATCCGCCGCTGCTCTTTCTTGGGAATAAAATCGTCAATCGGAAAATCGCGGATCTCACCCGCGATCCTGGCAGCAAAACCAGTCGCGTCAAACCCCTGGATCAGGTCGACGCCGCTAACACCTGCCACAAGGTTTTTCCAGAATTCTTGCAGGTTGCAGCCTATGGGTGAAACAACACCAATACCGGTAACAACAACTCTTCTCTTATCCACGGCATGCTCCCTGTGTAAGACAACTACATCAAAAACGGGGAACCGGAAGGTACTTCACCCCCCCCGGTTCCCTGTCAGCACCAAATTACGCCTCAACGCCTTTGGACTTCATATAATCAATCACAGCCCCAACGGTCGTCAACTTCTCGGCATCCTCATCCGGAATGTCGGCACCAAACTCTTCCTCGAACGCCATGACCAATTCCACTGTATCCAGGGAATCCGCGCCAAGATCGTCAATAAAAGAAGCCTCTGGCTTCACCTGATCCGCGTTCACACCAAGCTGCTCGACAATGATGTCTTTTACTTTGTCTTCCAATGCCATGATCTCTTCTCCTTGCCCGTTTGTTCTTACTCTGAATCTTCTAACCGGGAAGATTCTACCAAGTCTCTTCTTTACATAAACATTCCGCCATTGACGGAAAGCACCTGCCCCGTGATATACGCCGAGGCATCCGTTACCAGAAACAACACCGCTTTAGCAACATCGGAAGGATCTCCGAACCGCGCCAGCGGAATCTGCTCCAACATCTTCTTCTTTACGTCCTCCGGCAGCACCTCCGTCATCTTGGAGGTGATGAACCCTGGCGCAACTGCATTTATTCGGATATTGCGCCCAGCCAACTCCTTGGCCGAGGACTTGGTCAGCGCAATAACACCTGCTTTAGACGCCGCATAGTTACATTGTCCGGCATTTCCGATCAAGCCAATAATTGAGGCGATATTCACGATCGAACCGCTGCGCGCCTTCATCATCGAACGGCTGGCCGCCTTGGTAAAAAGAAATGTCCCCTTCAGATTGACGTCCAGCACCGCATCCCAGTCCGATTCGCTCATCCGCATCATCAGGCCGTCTTTGGTAATACCGGCATTATTGACCAGTATATCAATCCGGCCTGTGGCCGCCATCACCGCATCGACAGCCTTTTGCACGGCCTCACCGCTGCTCACATCCACCGCCAGACTATGCGCTTTGGCTCCCAATGCCTCCACGGACGACGCCGTGTCAGCCAACCAGTCCGCATTCACATCACATAAGGCAATATTGGCTACGCCTGCGGCGGCCAATTGTTCGGCAATCACACGACCAATGCCCCGTGCCGCTCCTGTTACAATCGCGGTCTGTCCTTGTAGCTCTCCCATGCTTACTCTCCTGTGTTTTCTATCCAATTGGGGCTGGCAAGCACCCCTGACGAATCATCCATTCACACCAAGGCCGCTGCCGCTGCCGCGAGACTGGCGGTATCCTGGATATTAGTAAGCGACGCCCCCTTGGCAATACGCTTGATCAATCCCGACAACACCTTGCCGGGACCACATTCCACAAATGTATCAGCCCCTGCGGCCGTCATGACACCAACCCCCTCATACCAGTGCACCGAACCGGTAACCTGCCGCAACATCTCGCGACGGATAGCATCCGTATCACCATGAAACGCACCCGTTACATTGGAAACAACCGGCACCGCGGGTGCCGTAAACACCACATCCCCCAGCACAGCCGCAAGCTTCTCAACCGCCGATTGCATCAGCGATGAATGAAACGCGCCCGCAACCTCAAGCACGATCGCCCGCTTGGCACCGCGCGCCTTTGCCAACGCCTCCGCCTTCTCAATACCAGCCGTGCTCCCTGACAAAACCGTTTGCTCCTCCGAATTCAAATTCGCCATCTCCACACCGGCTTCGCCACAAATAGCCTCCAGATCCGACCGCCCCAGCCCCATCACACTCACCATCCCGCCGGGCTTCTCCTCGCAAGCAACCTGCATCGCGGCACCGCGCGCCTGCAAAATACGCAGCGTATCCGCAAAACCCAACACACCTGCTGCGTGCAACGCCGACCACTCGCCGAGGCTAAGCCCCGCCATCGCGACCGGCGCCAAACCGGGAACCTTCTCCTGCAATGCACGGTAACACGCCATACTCGTCACAAAAATGGCGGGCTGACAATGATTCGATTTCGTCAAATCTTCCAGCGGCCCTTCAAAACAGAGCTTGGATAACGAATAGCCCAATACCGCATCGGCCTCTTCATATAGCGCACGACATACCGGGTACGCATCCACAAGATCCTTGCCCATTCCCACAAACTGGGCACCTTGTCCCGCAAAAACAATTGCTGTCTTACTCATATCCCACCTCTACAACAAATCTACTAATACTCCAGAACCATGGCACCCCAAGTAAAGCCACCACCAAAAACCACCACCAATAAAATGTCGCCGCGCTGAATCCGACCATCGCGCAGCGCTTCATCCAACGCGACAGGAACCGTGGCCGCCGTGGTATTCCCATATCGATCCAAATTCACCACAATCCGATCCAGCGGAATTTCCACCCGCTCCGAAATGGCTTGAATGATCCGCATGTTGGCCTGATGCGGGATCATCCACTTGACATCGGCCGCCGTCAATCCAGCCTTTTTCAAAGCATCCTGACCCGCTTCAGTCATGCAACGCACCGCATGCTTGAACACATTGTTGCCCGCCATCTTCACGGTGTGCTGGCGTTCTGCCACCGTCTCAGCCGTTGCCGGCATACGACTGCCACCGGCAGGAATCATCAGCAAGTCGCCCAGGCTCCCGTCCGCACCCGCTACCGTTGCCATGATCCCCCGGTGCGTGCGTGTAGGCTTCAACACGCAGGCCCCTGCCCCATCCCCAAACAGAATGCACGTACCCCGGTCCGACCAATCCGTCACGGAACTCATTTTGTCAGCACCAATCACAAGCGCATTCTGATACAATCCGCTCTCAAGCATGGCCCGCCCCGTTTCCAGACTATACAAAAAACCCGAACAGGCCGCCGATAAATCATAACACAGCGCCCCCTTGGCACCGATCGCACTCTGCACCAGGCAAGCCGTACTGGGAAAAAGCATATCCGGCGTGCAGGTGGCCACAATAATCAACTCCACCTCGTCGGCAGCCATACCGGCATCAGCCAAAGCCAGGCGTGCGGCAGACACAGCCATATCCGAAGTCGCTTCATCCAATCGTGCAATCCGACGCTCCCGCATACCCGTGCGCGCCGCAATCCACTCATCGCTGGTATCCACCATCTTCTCCAGCTCCGCATTCGTTAAAATGCGTTCCGGCATATAGGCACCCGTCCCCGCAATCATTACGCGGACCGGCATTTTGCGATCATCAATCATGAAACCCCATTCAATTTCGCGACACCAACAATAATGTCGTCATTCACATGAAACTGCACCGCCTCCGAAGCGACCCGGATCGCATGATAAATCGCATGCCGCGAAGATCCCCCATGCGCAATAATACAAACGCCATTTACGCCCAATAACGGTGCCCCACCGTACATTTCCGGATCCAGCTGCTTCTTCAGATCCCGGAAAGCCCCCTTCAAAAACAAACACGCCACCTTGCGCACGACATTCGCCACCAACGCCCGCTTCAACCAGCGCGTGAATGCCGTGGCGGCACTTTCGCTCGTCTTCAGGACAATATTGCCCACAAAACCATCGCATACCACAACATCCGTATCCCCCTCGAAAAGATCACGCCCCTCCACGTTGCCCCTGAAATTCAATCCCGACTTCTGCAGCGCCGCAAAGGTCTTCTTGGTAACATCATTCCCCTTGGAGGCCTCACCTCCAATACTCAAGAGCCCCACAACCGGACTCTCCCGACCAATGATCTTGTGCGAATAGACGCTCCCCATAATGGCAAATTGCAGCAACTGCTCCGGCGAACAATCAGTATTGGCTCCGGCATCCAGCAAGACCACCGGCGCCTTCTGCGTGGGCATCACGGTCGCAATGGCCGGACGATCAATACCCTCTAACGTGCGCAGCCGCAGGGTCGACGCCGCCACCGCAGCACCGGTGTTCCCGGCAGACATCACCGCATCCGCCGCCCCATCGCGCACCAACTCCACCGCCCGCCCGATCGAGGAATCCTTCTTCCTGCGCACGGCATGTGCCGGCGTCTCCCCCATCTCCACCACTTCCGAAGCATGGCGAATCTCAATCTTGGACTGATCCCCACCACAGGCAGACAGCTCCGCACGTATGGCGGTTTCATCACCGACAAGAATTAAACTTGTAATACCTGGCAAAGCCGCCGCCAGCACACTGCCGGCAACCACTTCGCGGGGCGCAAAATCACCCCCCATCGCATCAACCGCTATGCGCATGATGGATCCTGCTTACTCCGCAGCCACAGTCAAAACCTGTGTACCGCGATATTGCCCGCAAGCCTTGCATACGCGATGCGGCTGGGCAGCGGCCCCGCATGCCGGACAAGCCTGTGATGCACGAATTACCGACGCATGCGAACCCTTGCGCGCACGGCATTTGCGCTTCGACGATTTTCTTTTTGGTACAGCCATAGCACCCTACTCCTTTCCTAAACCTAAACCTTCCAAAGCCCCCCAACGCACATCGGCAGGAGGCCTGCATGCGCAGATACCCTCATTCCAGTTCGTGCCACACTGCGGACACAATCCCTTGCACGATTCCCGACACACAGGATATAAGGGCAAAGCGAGCAGAATAGCCTCTCTGATATCTTCGGTCAAGTCCACAGATTCAGGCATCGGATCCAGCTCCTGATCATAGTGGTACGCCAGATCATCCAGCCGCCCCGTAAAAACAACATCACAACGCCGACAACGCATTTCCAGCGCGGTCGACAAGGAACCATCAACCAGAAATTCACGATCCACAATCTGGCAATGCAGCTCACATTGTATCGATCCCGTACAGCGAACCGGGTCATCTGCCCTCGATTCGAGGACTTCTTCCGGCACCGCGCCCGAAACATCCAGCCCCTCCGAACCAACATCAGCCAGCTCGATGATCATCCCGCACCCCCTTTGAAACGCGCCCCTAAGGCCGCCACAACCTCCGGCGGCACAAAATCATCGACCGCACCCCCAAGGCTCGCAACCTCCTTAACCGTACTCGAACTCACATAACTGTGATTCTCCTTGGGCATCATAAAAAGCGTCTCAAGCTCCCCGGCCAGCTTTCGGTTCGTTAACGCCATCTGAAATTCATACTCAAAGTCAGAATAGGCCCGCAGCCCACGAATCAGCACACGCGAACCGCGCTCGCGCGCATAATTGATCAAAAGTCCATCAAAAATATCAACCTCGACATTATCGAGCCCCAACCGCGACACGATGTCACGAATCATCCCGGCCCGTTCTTCCGGCCCGAAAAGCGGCTGCTTGTGACCACTGAACGAAACGGCCACAATCAGACGATCGAAAAGTTCACTGCAACGCAGCACCAGGTCCAGATGACCGAACGTTATCGGGTCAAACGTACCCGCATATATCGCCAATCTTGTCATGCCTACCCCTTCTTGCGCAAAATCCGTAACATCGAACTGCCATAGCGGCGCTCCCACACCAGCATCCATTCCGCCGCCACCGGCACCGCCTCATCAGCACCCTGTTCCAGAATCAGCATACCATCCGGCTGCAATACCGTGCTACGGGCCAGAACCCGCAATACATCCGCCTCCGCAGCCCGATTGCGCGCATAGGGCGGATCCGCATACACCACATCAAAACAACCCGCGATGGCACGCTGGCAAAAAAAACCCACATCCATACAATACGGCTGCACCTTACCATCTTTCACCGTACCTGCCAAGGCACGAACATTCTGCGCCAATACCCGGAAAATTCGACGATTCTCCTCGACCCAGCACACCCGCGCCGCCCCCCTGCTCCAAGCCTCGATACCCACGCTACCCGTGCCAGCATACAAATCAAGAAAAGCACAACCCGGCACAATATCGGCCAACGTGGAAAACAAAGCCTCCCGAACGCGATCCTGCGTAGGACGCAGAACGGCGGCCTGCACCGTCTGCAGCCGCCGTCCCCGAAACATTCCACCCGTTATGCGCACGTCGTTTGTACCCGCCGCGCTTAGCTCTTCACCCAGCGCTGGCGCGACATCAGGAAGTCCAGATACTGTGCCCGCTCATACATCACCGCGTCACCCTCGAACTTCGCCTGGCTCAACTTGCCGCGGAAATCAGCCACACTGTTGTAATGGTGTGCATCCATCCAGTCCGACACACCGCTGACCAGCGCGGAGATGTGCCCGATGCCATTACGGAACAACGTCGAGGCCACTTGGGCCACTGCCGCCCCCGCCAACAGACACTTGACCACATCGCGCGCTTCCATCACGCCCGTATTGGCCGCCATATCCAGCTGCGTACGACCATACAACAACGCAATCCAGCGCAACGGCACACGCATCTCTGCCGCCGTGCTGTACGTCATCTCATGCAGCACCTCTTCACGATCCGGATCAATCTCAGGCTGCAAGAACCGGTTGAACATCACAACGCCATTCACCCCGATCTCACCCAATTGCTCAACCACATTCGCTACCGATGTGTAAAACGGACTGATCTTTACAGCAATCGGCAAAGACACCTCCTGGCGAACACTGGCCACAATATCCAACATCGCCTTTTCCACATCCGCGCCCGAACGACTCACGTCCGCTTCCACGCTGTAATAATTCAATTCGAGACCATCAACGCCGGTATCGGCCAACTGCTTCGCGTATTTCACCCAGCTACCCTGGCTCACGGCATTCAAGCTGCCAATCAACGGCATCTTTACGGCCGCGCGGCTACGCTCCACCCAGAACAAATGCTCCTTGGCCTCACCATGCGAAATCGCCGGAAAATACG
>JBLRXB010000024.1:0-17587 GCA_047920915.1 Kiritimatiellia bacterium | reverse complement strand
GCCGCTGACATACAGGAAACCGCAAATAGCAAAGGCACCGTTGAGGTGATGCTATCAACCGTTACAGCAATCCAGGAAGACTGGCTCACAGAATGTTTTGATGCTTCTTTCCGCACCCGGCGGCGTGTCCTGATTGATGCGGCGGCAGGCGGAAAAGTCGTTGCCGAGGAGCAAACCTGTCTGGGTGATCTCGTTATACGCACGCGCAGACGCCACGATGTTACCGTGGATGAAGCAGCCGAAGCCTTGGCGACAGCGATAGTAGCATCGAATGTCACAATCAAAGCCTGGGATGCAAAAGTCGAAACCTGGATTGCCCGGGTCAATCTCGTCGCCACGCACTGTCCGCAAGCGGATATACCCGTGATCGGTGCAGCAGAACGCACCGCGTTACTTGCACAAATCTGCCACGGTGCCATGCGCATCAAGGAGGCGAAAAATGCAGCCGTGTGGCCAGTCTTGCAACAATGGCTCAGCACCGCCCAGACGGCGACCGTGGAGGCCTACGCACCCACGCAGATCCGTATCGAGAATGGTCGTACGCCTCGAATCCACTATGATGATCCATCCGGGCCCTACCTTGCCATGCGCGTGCAGGAACTTTACGACACCAACAAACTTCCGATGTTGTGCAATGGTGCGGTCCGGCTCAAAGTACAGGTATTGGCCCCCAGCCAGCGTCCCGTACAAATAACCGCCGATCTCGCACGATTCTGGACCGAAAGTTATCCGCAAATCAAAAAAGACCTGCGCGGGCGCTATCCCAAACACGAATGGCGCTAGCCCGCATGCGAGAGCAATACGTGGCCCGTATCAGCGAATGTAAAAGCCGTGATGAACCGCGGTACGCTGCGCACGCGATTCCTCCCAGCGCGTGATACCATGACCCACACGAGACTCACGCAGTGCCGTCCGAAAGGCTTCGAGTTGCGAAATGGCTCCCGTTATCTCTATTTCAACAGACCCATCGGGACGGTTCGCAACCCACCCGGCAAGACCATACATGCTCGCAAGCGCGCGGGCCGTAAACCGGAAACCTACGCCCTGAACAATCCCGTCCACGCGAATTTGTACCGTTTGCATCTGCATCATGTTCTGGTATTATGCAAATCCGAAGACGGGAATCGATCTGAAAATTGCATGTAAACACATATAATCAGGACTGAGGAACAACATGCTACGATGGTTTCATAACGATCACACGATTGGCCTGTGGTGATTGCATGCGATTTTCTGGCAACAATATAGCGCACCAGATCCAGCAGCATATACGGCATAATCAGATGCTGCGGCATGGCGCCCTGCTGTTTGCGGGATATATGATTGCACATGTTCTCAACACCCTCTACCAGATGATTGTAAGTCGCAGACTTGATCCGGTTGAGTACTCGATCCTGGCTGCGTTCGTATCGGCCCTACTGATCCTGCAGTATCCGCTGATGACACTCGCAACAGCACTCAGCCGCTACAGCAGCCTGCTGATTCTGGATCAGCGCCTCGGAGATATCCATCGACTGCTGACCCGCTGGTTACTGCGCACCGGACTGGTGGGCATTCTGCTAGCAGCGATCGGAATCTGGTTTCGCGAGCCAATCAGTGAAATACTCCATATCAACCGGACCGGCCCTATTCTCGCAGCCGCATTGTGCCTCCCTGCCTGCCTGATGCTTCCCGTCGTACTGGGGGTTTCCCAAGGTATGCAGCGCTTCGGCTGGAATGCCGCGACTACAATGGCTGGCTCATGTGTCCGTCTCGCACTCGGCGCGGCTTTGGTTATCTTTGTTTTACCCACCAGTGGATGGGGACTTCTCGGGCATGGGGCCGGCATCGGTTTCAATGTTCTGACCCTGGCGTTCGGGCTCTATTGGATTCTCCGCGCAACAACTCCATCAACGACACCCCTACCGCTGCTGCGTACATTTCTCCTGCAAAGCGGGCTTGTGCAGCTATCCTACGCCACACTGATGACGGCCGATGTCATTCTCATCAAACACTTCCTGCCCGATGAACTTGAGTTTGCCTATGCCGCGACACTTGGTCGACTGGCGGTCTTCCTCTCAAGCACAATTGTCATTGCCATGTTCCCCAAAGTGACCGCCACAGGTCGCATTTCGCGCGCCCAACTCACCATCTTCAAGCAATCTTTGCTATACACCGCGATTTGTGCCGCAATGACACTTGTCGGTTGCGCCTTGTTCCCGCGCGTGCTGCTACGAATTCTTTTCGGCATGCCGGATCCCTCCGCGGCGATGCAAGCCATGATGATCGCCATGACAGGCGTCATGAGCCTCTCGGCACTACTCAACACATGCTTGCACTTTCTTGTGGCACAAAAACGCTTTCTACCGACCATCTGGGTATGTCTTGCAGCAATTGCCTATCTCACAGCCAGTGCTCTGCAACATGCGAGTGCATGGAACATTCTCACCTGGGCCGCAATCGCCAATGGTTTGCCCCTGCTCGTTCTGCTACCCATCTGCTGGCGAACGGCAGCGGAAGACATCCGTCAGGCCAAACCGGATGCAGGCCAAAAGGATCCGATGCATGCCTAGGAGCAGAATGCCAGGACGAAGCGCACCCGCTACTGCAAAACGTCAATTGCCAGCTCCACCTTGCCAAAGGGAGCCGAGACCTGAAACCCAGCGACCCGATCCGCAATCCGCGCGCACATCTCGCGGGCAATATCCACGCCCGTGCGTATACCATCCTCGCGCGTCTGACAACCACGCATGCGCTCGATGATCACATCCGGCACCGTCACACCTGGCACCTCATTGCGCATAAATTCGGCATTTCGCAAGCTCACCAAAGGCCAGACACCAGCCACCACCGGTATGCGCTGCTCCAAAGCATCCAACCGATCCATGAACCGCAGTAACGCATCCGCATCGAAAACGGGTTGGGTAATTGCATACTCCGCGCCAGCCTCGATCTTACGGCGGTATCGTTCAATCTCATGCTCGAGATCTACCGCGCAGGGATCAACCCCGACCCCAAGCAACAAACCACAGGGCGGATCAATTCGGTTGCCACCAATATCGAGACCATGGTTCAAGCCATTGGCTACGCGAACCAAACCGATCGAATCCACATCGAAGACCCCGGTCACATCCGGATAGTCCCCGATCTTGGGCGGATCTCCCGTTATGATAAGGAAATTTCGTAACCCGGCGGCATACCCCCCCAGCAAGTCGGACTGCATCCCAATCAAATTCCGGTCCCGACAGCAGTAATGCAAAATAGGTTCAATCCGGAGCTTTTCCTGGATTTTGATAGCCGCAATCATACTCGAGATTCTCGCACTGGCACGCGGCCCATCAGGAATATTTACGGCATCAATTCCAGCCGCATCACAAACCGACACGCGTTCGAGCATACCGGACAAATCCCAAGACTTGGGCGGCAATACCTCAATCGATGTCACCTTTTCCCCGCGCACCAGCTTGGCCCCGAAGGAACACTTCTGCCGCATCGGAATTACCGCAACAGCGGGTTGATCCGACTTTGTTCCCAGACCCTTCACCGGCACGAACTCCTTGATCCCACCCAATGCATGCACAGCCCGTGCCGCCTCGCGAATGTGGCGCGCGGTTGTCCCGCAACAGCCCCCGATCCCGCGCGCCCCCAACTCGATGAATCGCTTTGCATACGATGTGAAATACTCCGGCGTGACGAGATACAGAACGCGCCCATCCACCTCTTCCGGCTGCCCCGCATTCGGCATAAAAACAAATGGCTTGCGCGAGAGTGGTACCGCACGCTCGGCAATCGCAAACAACGGCGCGGGGCCCGTCCCGCAATTCATCCCCAGAATAGCAATCTCATCAATCCCATCCAGCTCCCCCAGCACATCTTCGACCGTTCGTCCATGCACCGTTTCACCGCGCGCATCCACGGTAAAGGAAGCCATGATCGGTAACCCCAACTGCTTTACACTTGCTGCCGCCAATACCAGCTCTTCGATGTGCGAGAAGGTTTCCAGCACAAGAAAATCCACGCCCCCCTCAGCCAGGGCCTGCGCCGACTCGAAAAAGGCATCTGCCAGTTCACCTTGATGCTCCTTGCCCATGAGTTGGTTCGACCGTAAACAGGGCCCGATGGAGCCAGCAACGTACTTCGCGTCGCCCGCCGCCTCACGCGCCAGAGCCGCACCAGCTCGGTTAATCGCTACGGTTTTCTCGGCGAGTCCATGCCCACGCAACCAGACACGATTCGCACCAAATGTATTTGTTTCAATTACATCTGCACCCGCCGTAACGTATGATTTGTGGATATCCCGGATCAAATCGGGATTCGTCAGGCAAACCTCGTCAAAACAACGATTGATAAATACACCACGGGCATAGATCTCCGTCCCCATGGCTCCGTCAAAGACCACAGGCTGCCTAGCCATACGTGCAACGATTGATTCACTCGGCATAACCCCATTCCCCCCAAACGACGCTCGAAACGTCAACCTCCAGCCACAGCACCCGCAACGTATCCCCGATTCGTACGCACGGATCTACCATACAAACATGCAAGCCGAATGCAAGTCTCACAAATATGCCGCCACCAACATGGATGCTTGACAGTATTACACAACATCGTAGATTAGAACCCATGAAAGTCTTATCTTTAAAACAATGTTTGGCTTGCGGTACTTTTTGGCATTTGTGCGTGCTTATGGTCACGGGCTGCGGGTGGCAGCCAGAAGCACCGCCGCAGATCACGCTATACTCCGGGCGTAACCAGCACTTGCTTGCCCCCCTCTTGGAGCAATTCACAGCCGCGACTGGAATCCGCGTACATGCGCGCTATGGCGGCACAGCTGAGCTAGCGGCCACGATTCTTGAAGAGGGCGATCGGAGCCCGGCGGATGTCTTCTTTGCACAGGATGCCGGTGCGCTCGGTGCATTATCACAAGCCGGGCGTTTTATGGAGCTGCCCACGGATCTGCTTGATCTCGTGCCGGAAACTTTTCGTTCCCGGAAAGGCCTCTGGGTAGGCACATCCGGACGAGCGCGTGTGATTGTCTATAATCCAGCGCGCGTTTCGATCGACGAGCTGCCGGATGATATTACAGATTTGACCGACCCTGTCTGGAAAGACCGTATTGGATGGGCCCCCCTGAACGCCTCCTTCCAGACATTCGTCACGGCTTTACGCGTACAGCGCGGAGAGCCAGAAACACGCGCGTGGCTGCAGGCCATGGCGGCAAACCGACCACGACAGTATGCCCGGAATACTGCGATTCTGCAGGCCGTCGCTGCCGGCGAAATTGACATCGGTCTATCGAACCATTATTACCTGCACACCATGCAAAGGGAACAAGGCGGTTCGATGCGAGCCCGTAATCATGTTCCAACGCAAGGCACCTTGATCAATGTTGCCGGTGTCGGTATTCTGCGCACATCGCGCAAGCAGGAGCATGCCAGCGCGTTGGTACACTTTCTTCTCTCGCAACCGGCGCAGACATTCTTTACCGATCAAACCTTCGAGTACCCGCTAGCATACGGAATTGCACCCAATAAGTCGCTACCGCCGCTCGCGACGGTGCCATCAATCGCACTCGATCTGCGTGTACTTGAAGATCTGGAAGGGTCGCTGCGAATATTGCAGGAGCTGGATATATTGTAACATCTGATGGTGGACTTAGCTATGCTACACGCAATCCGATTCAGCAAACAACGCGCTTACGGTAGTGTACTGCTGCGCGTTACGGTTGTACTGATTGCAGCTCTTTCGATCGCACCGATCATCTACCTCATGATTCGGGCCGCTGAAACCGGGGCGGATTTCTGGGTGCTTTTAACCAGACCGCGTACCTTGCGTGTTTTCAACAATAGCCTTCTGCTGACGGCACTTGTTACCGCGTCGTCCACCTTTGTGGGCAGTACGCTTGCATGGCTCACGATGCGTACGGATCTGCCCGGACGCCGCATCTGGGCTGCGCTCACATGCCTGCCACTGGTATTGCCTTCCTATGTCGGGGCATTTGCCCTGCTTGCAGCGCTTGGGCCTAAAGGTATGCTGCAAAGTTTGTTGGTTCCGCTAGGTGTCGACCGTCTACCATCCATCTATGGCCTGCCAGGGGCCTGGCTTGCGCTAACCCTGTTTACCTACCCGTACGTACAACTGAGCGTTCGTGCCGGATTGCGTGGCCTTGACCCCGCTCTCGAAGATGCGGCCAGATGCCTGGGTCTCCGGCGCGCGCAAGTCTTCCGGCAAATCGTGCTGCCGCATTTACGCCCGGCAATCGGAGCGGGTGCCCTACTCGTGGCACTCTACACACTCAGCGACTTTGGTGCTGTCTCCCTCTTGCAGTTCAATGTATTTACCCGTGAAATATATATCCAGTACAGTGCCACGCTGGATCGCAGCGCAGCCGCCGTTCTGGCAATCAAACTGGTTGTGCTCACGGGCATGATTATCCTGATTGAAGGCTGGACACGCTCTCATTGTCCGCAATACCGCGCGGGCACCGGCACAGCTCGCAAGCACCATCCCGTGCCGCTGGGTGCATGGCGCTATCCGGCCATACTCCTCTGTACTCTCGTGACCCTGCTGGGACTCGGCATCCCGATTCTTGTCACCTCCTTCTGGCTGTTCCGCGGGCTGCAAGCATCATCGGCGATTGGTGCCCAGACACGCCTGCTGTGGAACTCGGTGAGCGTCTCTGCCCTCGCAGCTCTGAGTTGTACGCTGGCCGCCCTGCCCGTGGTCATCCAATCGGTGCGGCACCCTGGCCGATTAAGTCGCACGGCCGAACGTGCCGCTTATGCCGGGCACGCGCTTCCGGGGATTGTCGTGGCTCTGGCACTGGTTTTCTTCGGTGCGCGTTATGCGCCCTATCTATATCAATCCCGCGCCATGCTCGTGGTGGCATACACGATCCTGTTTCTGCCATTGGCACTGGGGGCGCTGCGCACTGCGATGCTCAAGATTAACCCGCGGACGGAGGAAGCCGCGCGCACGCTCGGGCGCGCGCCGCCGAATGTCTTACGCTCTGTTACCATGCCCCAGCTACGTCCGGGACTGCTCACCGGGATGGCACTCGTGTTTCTGACTTGCATGAAAGAGCTACCTGCCACACTCTTGCTCGGACCAACCGGATTTGAAACGCTGGCAACACGCATCTGGAGTGCAACCGAGGAAGCCTTTTTTGCCATGGCTGCGGCTCCGGCCCTGATTCTGATGCTTGCGGCCGCCATCTCCTTGTGGATCATCTTACAACATGAACAGGATCAAGTAACGACGTGAATGCACCGATCATCGCTTGCTATCAGCTTTCCAAAACCTTTACTAACGTTGCTGCCGTCAAAAACGTGGATCTCGAGATTGCGGCCGGGGCATTTGTGGCACTGCTCGGGCCGAGTGGCTGTGGCAAAACCACGGTCCTGCGGCTATTGGCAGGACTGGAAACGCCCGATACCGGTATCATCCGGATCGGGGAAGTCGAAATCGCGGGCAAGGGATTCAACCTGCCCCCCGAAAAACGCCGCTTGGGAATGGTATTTCAGGAATATGCCTTGTTTCCCCATCTGTCTGTACGGGACAATATCGCCTTCGGTATTCGCAATCGACCAGACCGCGATGCCCGCGTAAAGGAGGTTCTCGCCCTCGTCGACCTGGAGGATGTACAATATCGCGGACCGCACAGCTTATCCGGCGGACAGCAGCAACGGGTGGCACTGGCGCGAGCATTGGCACCCAAACCTGCTGTCATGCTGCTGGATGAGCCATTCTCCAATCTGGATGCCGCCTTGCGCCAACGCGTCCGGCGCGAAATACGTCAGATTCTGTTACATGCCGGCGTTACCACCTTATTTGTAACCCATGATCAGGAGGAGGCATTAAGCATCTCCGATCATGTAGCGGTCATGATCGATGGTAACATGATGCAGTACGCCCCACCCGAGGATCTCTATCGCTTTCCTGCCAATCAGGCTGTTGCCGGATTTTTGGGCGAAACCAATTTTATCGCGGCAGAAGCCAATGGGCTTTTCGCCACCTGCAACCTGGGAACCGTACAACTGCACCATGCCATGCAGGGCAACGTCACACTCATGATTCGACCGGAGAACATTCGCATGCAGCCTGACCAACAAGGCTTGGCAAGCATTAAGACACATGAATATGTCGGCCACTCATGGATTGTAACGCTGTCTCTGGATCAGGAACAAACGCTGCGCTGCCGACTGTCGGGTGCGCTGCCCCCGCCCCCGCTCGCAACACGCGTGGCGCTGCACGTTCAAGATGCCGTTATGGCGTACCCCGTCAACGAACGCGAACCGTAAAGCGGATAAAATGACCGCCATTCCGGATGAATGCCCTGACGGTATGGCATCACCATCTTCAGGCGTGCGATCCTGTGCACCAACGGTTACGACCTTTCGCGTGCACTCAGCAAGCGTGCAACAACAGATCCGAAAAATGTCATTTCAAATGGCTTGGTAAGAAAATCCGCAATGCCAAGCTCTTTGCATGTATCCAGTCGTTCTTTGGTCGGATACCCGGAAACAACGATAACCGGTATCGCGGGATGCTCTTCTCGTATCCGCCGCACCAACGTCATGCCATTCGGATCGCCGGGCATATTCAAGTCTGTCAAAACCACATCGACAGGATTTTCCGCCAGCATCTTCAACCCCGCAGGACCATCTCCGGCAACAACAAGTTGATAGCCCATCCGTGCAACAACAGCCTTGAAATAATCCTGCACCCCCTCATCATCTTCAATCAATCCTAATGTAGCCATATGCGCCCCCTTACTAAAAACACATTACACGATGCCGACATACCTGCCACACAACCGCCACTTGCCAACAACAACGGACGCTAGCCGAAAACACAACCTACCGCATTTTCTACATGCACCAAACCAGTCCCCCCCCCAAACAGACCGTCACTGGGAGATGGGCATCAATACCGCTTCCCCAATCGATCGGCCGTCCATCAATACAGGTGCCTCACGCGATTTCCAATTATGCCGCACAGCCAAGGCAACCATTCGGTGGCCGCGTGTAAACAGCAAGAGACAATCCAATTGATAGGCAATCCAGTACAACCACCGCGAACGATGCGCCACCTGCATGCGATGCGCAACAACATCGGGTGACGACTTCTGCAAGAGCGACTGGATATACCAATCGCACAACGCCGAAAAAAAGCGGGCATGCGTACGCACCTGGATGACATCAAAACCACACTTCAACAACGCATAGAGTCTGCGTTCCGTATACAAACGACGTGCGGCACCATTGCCACAAATACGGGAGCGCAGCAGCGGTTTTAGCATCGTGAAACGTTTTTCGCACATAAGCGTCACAATCATCCGGCCGCCACTCTTGAGAAGAGAATGACAGCGCTCAATAAATGCCACGTCCACATCACGCGTTTCCAGCACGCCTGGCAACACAATCAGGTCAAAAGTTCCATCTTCCTTCGGCCAAGCGGCGTCATCGCCCATGATCCCCACTTCCCGCTCCAAGGCCTCGCTGATGCGCAATGCGGCGGCGGCATCCAACGCCAGCGTTTTCCACGTTCCTCCCTTGAGCTGTAACTGATAGCTGAACATGGCGTTATCCGCACCAATTTCAAGGCAACGTGCAGCCGACAAATCGCCTGCCGCGGCAAGGACTTCCTGCAGTTCTGTTTGCAGGACAAGGGACCTGCGAAACAGGTAGCCATCGCACGATGCAAGACTCAGCACTTCATCCGACTCGCTCATCCCTTTCATGTCTACTGCCATGTACTACTCCCGTTGTCCCAGATACTGCTCCACATCCAAAGCGGCCATGCAACCATGCCCGGCTGCCAAAACCGCTTGTTTGTAACGAGGATCCCGCACATCGCCACAGGCAAAAACGCCCGGCATGCTCGTCCGTGTGGATCCGGCATCGGCAACAATAAAGCCTTCAGAATCCATTTCCACCAACCCCTTGAACGGTTCCGTCTTCGGGTCATGCCCAATCGCAACAAATATTCCCTGACAGGACACCTGCTGCGTTTCCCCTGTCTCTACCTGCCGCAAGATCGCCCCCGTCACACCACCATTTTCCCCCAGAATTTCTTCAATGACCCAAGGTACGAGCCAGGCGATCTTTGGATTGCGCCGACACTTGTCTACTTCGATCTGGGCGGCACGAAAATACGAACGCCGGTGCACAAGCGTAACTTTGGAGGCAAACCGCGTCAGAAACATGGCATCTTCCATGGCCGTATTTCCCCCGCCAACCACTAGCACCTCCTGATCACGAAAAAAAGCGCCATCGCAGGTGGCGCATCCCGATACGCCTTTGCCGTAAAATGCGGGTTCCGAAGGAATAGGTAAACGCCGCGCCTCCGCGCCCGTTGCCACCACCAGCGTTTGCGTTTCGATAGCCCCACGGTCCGTTTCCAATACCAGTCCTTGCTCGCTCTTGCGGGCCCGGTGAATGCTATCATACTCCAACCGTGCACCAAAGCGTGCCGCTTGGTCACGAAAACGATCCATTAACTCCGCACCCGATATGGGCTCCACAAATCCGGGATAATTCTCCACTTCATACGACACCACCAACTGACCGCCGGGGACAGGCCCCAACAACACCAACGGGTTCAAATTTGCGCGGGCCGTATACAAAGCAGCCGTCAAACCAGCGGGGCCAGAGCCCGCAATCACTACCTTTTCCATTGCATGATCCTCGATTAACTTGATTTTACCACAACAGGATTATTCACCCAGCCAGCGGTCAAGCCAATGCGGCAACTGGCCCCACCAACGTGCAGGAAATGATCCCAACCAACTACCCATGGCCGTGCCACCTATACCAGAGCGTCCCGAAAGCATAATGCCTTGTCGCCAGTTTGCGAGAGTCAAGGCTATCACGGCACCACGCGCCCCCTCTCCCGCCAGCGATTCCACCAGCAGCTGCAGAAACGGATCCGTAGCCGCAGGCAGCGACATGCGCACGCTGGCCTCCTGCATATCGCGAAGTTTTTGTGCACCGTCGCTGCTGATGTAAAGCAAACCATTGTTGACCATGTTTTGCCCGCGAAAAGCATCCACGAAAGCAGGACGCGAAAGCAGCCCGCTACGGTGCCGCTGGGCAAGTAATGCATCCTCGACGATACGCGATGAACTGCCCATCACAAAAAACCCAGGTACCGCAGCAAATGCACGCACCATCGAAAACGCTGACGGTGTCTTAGGCATATCCGCATCGGACACCAAACGATACATGGTACGTCCGCCGATTGCCACATTTTCAAGTGCTATCTGGCGTTGGGCCAAAACGTGCTGAACAGCACGCAATAGTGTCTGTTCCCCAGTACCAACGATTACAAGCCATTCCTGCGAACATACGTCCCCGCCTTCCTGTTCAGACATACGGCGGGTTGCCACAAGAATTTCATCGCGCAAACTTTCCAGCAGTGTCGCGGGATCAAGGTCAAGGTGTTGCCGACAAGCCGCTTTGATCTGCGCGGTCATTTGATCGAGCGAAGGCTGTTGCAACTCTTGCCGCGCAGTCTCAAGTAACTGCCAAAGGACATGAAAATGAGGGGTTGATGCCCACGTGAAGTCAGCATCCGCCGGGACAAAATCCAGCGACAGCAAGCGCCGGGGCTGCCAACCGAACAACCCGCGCCAGAATGGCAGATTGGCATCCTGCGCATCGCGTGCCAGAAAGATTTTCAGACTCGACATGCCGCCTTGCAAGGGCACAGAACTAACCCCTATGCCCTGTAAGCCACTAATCCCGTGGCGCGAAACAAATCGCCGGACAAGGCCGGATGCGTCACGCACATCGCGTTCTTCTGCCGAGGCAGGCAAGACCGCCTCCGTTCCCTCCAAGCGCGTCAACACGGCTTCCAACCAGCGACCAGTATGCAGCACCAGGAACAAATCACCACCGATATCCAGCCGCGCAGCAATGTCCTGAAAATCCCGCATGCCAGCATCCGAAGCGGAAGACACGGGCGGAATCCCCAGACAGCACAACACAATGGCCAATCGGGACAATACTTTTACTGCATCACTCATAGAACGTTTATCGTACTTGTACCGAGGCATCGTTGCAAGACGCATTATAGCCTGGTATAGCTCTTTTAACACTTGCGTCGCTGGCTCCCCCCGGGTGCATGCTCCGCAAGCGGCACCACCCCCAAAAACACCCGCTAGTGCGGCCTAACGGCCGATCCACTCCAATTGAGCTTTTGCCGCAGTACGGCAAAATAATCGTGCGTCGGCAAATGCAAAAAACGCACCCGTTGCGTCGAGCGCCGGATTTCCACGACATCATCCGCAATGAGTTCATGCTCATCCTGTCCGTCAACAGAAATGCGCAGCCCCAATGCCGGTCCGCAAACTTTGATACGGATGACACTTCGATCCGGCACAACGAGTGGACGCGAACTCAATGTATGCGGACAAATCACAGATATCACAAATGCAGACGTTTCCGGCAATACAATCGGTCCATCGGCCGAAAGCGAATACCCCGTACTACCTGTCGGCGTCGATACGATTACCCCATCACACACATAGGTCGTCACCAGACTTGTGTCGATACTGACCTCCAGCATAACAACACGCGTGGTGGCACCATTACGTACCACGACATCATTCAGACCCTGATGCTTTCCCAACACGGAATGACCGCTACGCATGACTTCACAGGCGGCCAGACTGCGTTCGGAAACACTGAAGTTCTGGTCGCGCATACACTCCAGTGCCGCTTGCATATCCGACTCTGTCACACTAGTCATAAAGCCCAGGGAACCAATATTCAAACCAATCAACGGGGGCAAGGGATTACTGATTGCAGCTAGACGCCGCACCGCAGCCAGCATTGTGCCATCCCCACCAAGCGCCATGACCGCATCTGCCGCAGCCAAACCTTCATCATCAGGAAGCGTCTCTATATCGGGAACCAGACAACGCGCATCGGGGGCCAACAAGAGCTCGATGCCTGTTTTACGGGCCAATGCCACCAGGCACCCCAAAACGGCCTCAGCCCGCGGTTTCTGAGTATTTACAATCACTCCGAGCTTTTGCATTTCTTGTACCTGCTATCTGTTATTTACGCCACCAGGCAAGATATTCCACGTTGCCCGCAGGCCCTACCAGCGGCGATTCTACACATCCAAGCCACTGAAGCGCGAGTTTGTTTTCACCAAATGCACGGATTTTATCGACGACGGCCTCACGCACAGACGCCTCCCGCACCACGCCACCACGCCCAACCTGTTCCCGTCCGGCCTCGAATTGGGGCTTAATCAACGTTACCATCTCCCCTCCAGCAACCAGCACATGCACAACCGGAGGCATCACCAATTCCAGCGAGATAAAGGATACATCGAACACGGCAAACGCAGGGGCATACGGAAGATCCGCAGGCTGCATGTGTCTGACATTGAAACGTTCCAGCACCGTCACACGCGCATCCTGCCGCAACCGCTCGTGCAACTGACCCCGCCCGACATCGGCCGCAACAACATGCGCAGCACCGTGCGCAAGCAAGCAATCGGTAAATCCTCCCGTCGAGGCCCCTACATCCAATCCGCGCAACCCCATCACCTGCCAACCGAAATGCTCGAAAGCACCCTCGAGTTTCTCACCTCCACGACTCACATAGCGTGCATGCGCCTTGACCGTGATGACACTCCCAACATCATACCGCGTGCCCGCCTTGTATACCGGATGGCCGGCAACCAAAACATCCCCGGCCAAAATCATCCGTTGCGCCTGCTCTCGACTATCGGAGAAACCACGCGCAACCACAAGTAAATCTAATCGTTCTTTTGCCATGTATTGATCTTGCACAATCGCGCAATTTGCGTCAATGTCCACTCGCCATGGACGCAAGGCTTTTTATCAGCACATTTTTATTGATCTTTCTCGCTGAGCTGGGTGACAAAACCCAACTTACGGCTATGGCCCGGGCTGCCGGAACCGATGGTGGCAAATGGACGGTCTTTGCCGCAGCCGGATGCGCCCTGCTTCTCTCCACCCTGCTGGCGGTCACATTGGGACGCGTCATCTCCCGCTTTGTGCCTGAACATGTCGTAAAACTACTCGCCGCCGTGCTCTTCCTCTGCTTTGGCACGCTCCTCCTGATTAGTGCCCTACGCCACGAAAAAGTGCCAGCCCCTGCTGAAATACCGCCACCCGCCACGGGCATTATGATGCGAACCATACTACGCATTGCGGCTGAATTCGAAGAAGCCGCGGCCGGTGATTATGCCGCACTGGCAAAGGATGCCACCGATCCTGCCCTACAGCAGCTCTTGCGGGAACTCGAGATCGAAGAGCGGGAGCACCTGGACATGATGCTCGCAGCCAGCCAAAGCCATGCCCACATCCACCTTGAACCGATTGCACATTCAGATCTGCCATCTACCGCCGATCTGCAGCATGATGTAGCCGCCAGTGACCGTCCCATCCTCACCCATGCCATTGAACACGAAAAAGCTACCAGACAGTTTTATCTGGATCTGGCGCACCGTACCCCGATCCCGGCACTGCGACGTACCTTTACCTATCTAGCCGAGGCCGAACGCGCCCATGTGCAGCGCCTCGAGGCACTACTCCATCCCCCGGCCGCATAAAACAAGTGCGAATCGCAATTGACGCCGCATCCCTGCGTCTTTAGATTGCACCTGTACCGGATACCCACCCCGAACCACAGATATAGAGCATGGCAACGCAATCTTTATCCTTGTCTCAGAGTCAACGCATGCAGATGGTCATGGCACCACAGCTGCGTCAATCGCTCGAAATGCTCCAAGTCCCCATTCTCGAGCTGCGCGCCATGATCCAGAAAGAACTCGAGATGAACCCGACGATCGAGGAGCTTGCGCCCGAAGGCCCGCAACTCGAAGTCGAAACCAGTCCTGGCGAACCCGATGATAATAGCGAAATGCGCTTCGACGAAGAATTTGAAGTGCTCGCTAAACTTGACGACGAATGGCGCGACTACTTTTTCCAGGATATCGACAATCGTCCCGGCACACCAGAGGACGACGAGCGGCATCAATTCCTGATGGACTCCTTGCCGCAGACAGAATCTCTCCAGGAGCACCTGACCCAGCAACTCCAGTTATCCGACCTATCCGAGGTCGACCGCAAAATCGCCGAGCTACTTATTGGATCGATTGATGACGATGGCTACCTCTCCACGCCGCTGGAAGAACTCGCCAACACGAGCCCCTACGAGATGGATCACCTTCTACATGTGCTCATGACCATCCAGGATTTTCATCCCGTCGGTGTCGGCGCCGCCGACTTACGGGATTGCCTGCTACTGCAACTGGAGCGCATGGGCAAAGCTGATACCCTCGCAGGTGATATCGTTCGCAACCATATCGATGCGCTTGCTCTCCATAAGTTTGACCGCATCGCCCGCGATTGCAAAACCACGACCGAAAAAGTGCGGGAAGCGGCTGCCTTTATCGCAACACTCGACCCCGCCCCCGGACGCGCCTTCTCCGCGACCATGGCGACCTACATCTTTCCCGAAGTCGTCATTCGCAAGAGCGAAGATGGCTTCAGTGTCATTCTCAACGATGACCGCCTCCCGCATCTCCGCATCAGCAAAGAGTACCGCGACCTCATGGAAAATCCCGACACGCCCAAAGAAGTTAAACTTTATATCCGTGACAAGCTGCGTGCCAGTGCCTTTCTGCTGCGCAGTATCGATCAGCGTCAACGTACGATTCATCGCATTGCCTCTTCTATTGTCAACCACCAGGCAGGATTCCTCGAGCATGGGGTTGCGCAACTGCGCCCCATGACGATGGCCGAAGTGGCCGAGGAAGTTGGTGTGCATGAGACCACCGTCAGCCGCGCCGTAAATCAGAAATATATGCGTACCCCCCAGGGCACCTTCGAAATGAAATACTTCTTCACAACGGGGTTGAAAACAGAAGATGGCAGCGACATTTCAACCCAATCCGTCAAACGATTGATGCAAGAAATGGTGGAAGCCGAAAATCCCCACAAACCGCTTTCGGATCTTGCTCTCATGCAACAATTGCACCAACAGGGCATCAAGGTGGCAAGGCGTACCATTGCCAAGTACCGTGACATGCTACACATTGCACCATCACATTTGCGCAAGAGAGGCTGATACCGCGATGCCCGAGCGTGATCGATTCTATCACTGGTTCGAACAGCTCGAACAATCGGCAGGCGGGCAACACGTCTCCTTCCCTCCAGCGCCCTCTCCTGCGCAAGCATTCGCCGCGATTGCCATACAGCAGTGCTTGAAGCGACCAGTCCTGTGGATCGTCGAAAACGAACGGGCACTCGTCCAGGCACTACGCGACCTGCACGCCCTGCAACCAGCCGCAGACACCAGCCACCTGCCCTTCCCGCCTGCCTACGGCGCAACCATGACCGGACAACACACCGACCTTGATGGGACAGGGACACGCCTGCAAACCCTGCACCGCATTGGCGAAATGCGGCAGGCACAGCAAGCCCCAATCGTGGTCGCCCCGGTGGCGGCCTGCAACCAACCCACCATTTCCCCGACGCAAATCCGCAAACGATCGTGCCAGATTGCAATCGGGTCGACGGCCGCCCTTGAAAGCGTCCGCCAGTTTCTGGAACAAAACGGCTACGAACACGAAGCCGAAGTGCTCGAAAAAGGCCAATATGCCGGTCGGGGCGGCATTCTGGATGTCTGGCCTGCCGACACGGACTTTCCGCTTCGACTGGAGTGGTTCGGGGATGAAATCGAATCCCTGCGCTTTTTTGATCCCATCACCCAGCGGACGGTTGAAAAAACAGCGACGGTGCTGCTCTCCCCGCTGCAAGATATCGAGGGTGCGACCGGCACACTTCTCGATCATATCCCTGATGCGGCCGCGATCATCTGGTACGATTATCAGCACGCCATGGAATCGATGGATACGGAGAATGAAAGCCCCGTACCGCGTAACCTGTCGGCATTCACAAAATCTGCCGCAAAGACCCGCCGCCTGGATTTCGGAAGCCTTACGCCCGATGACAACCTGCCCGCATTCAAGGTGCTAGATCAGGCGGTTCACCTGCCGGCAACCAGCGGCACTGCACAATTGGCCGAAGGTCGCCTGAAATTCCTCGACTATCTGATGACATCCCGCAAGTGCGGATGGCACATCCGTCTCTATTTCGAAACGATTGGAACACGTGACCACTTTCTCCACCACCTCATGCCGCAGAAGACGCAATCCTTTGAGATCGAAATCGGCTGTTTATCCGAGGGGTTTGCTTGCCCCGCCATTCGAACGATCTATGCAGCCGAATCTGACCTGTACGGACGAAAGCGCTTCCCGGCACAAACCGAGACCGTTTCCAAAAAAGCCAAACGCTATGCCGGATCACGCATTAATGACTTTACCGATATGGAACCCGGCGATCTTGTCGTACATAGCGAGCATGGGGTCGGACGCTACCTGGGTGTCCAGCAAATTCAATTCAATCATAAAACAGAGGAAGTGCTGGCCATCGAATATGCCGAAGAGGCCAAACTCTACGTGCCCGTGGCGCATGCCCATCTATTGAGCCGCTATGTTGGCATGGCCGGCAACGCTACCAGCCTGCACCGGCTAGGAGGCAAACGCTGGGCCCGGGAAA
>JBLRXB010000023.1:0-17878 GCA_047920915.1 Kiritimatiellia bacterium | reverse complement strand
GTAAAATGAATCGACTTTCAGTGATGATATCGGGTATCGGTAGAGCACGGTCGTTGCGGTTGAGGTGCAAGCGAATCAAGAGTGAGGTTCATGATGGATCAGGCAACTTTGTTTTCGAGACCATGGGAACAGCCAGAGTTGACGCAATTGAATCGGTTGCCTACGCGGGCGACGCTGTTCCCGTATGCAACCATCCAGCAAGCCAAAGCGGGTAAACGGGCACTTTCGCCTTGGTATCATTCTTTGAATGGGCAATGGAAGTTTTGTCTGGTCAAGACCCCGGAATCTGTGCCGGTTGATTTTTTTGGTATCAAGGCTTCGGAGGCTGATTATCAATCCATAGCAGTTCCGGGCAACTGGACGCTGCAAGGTTATGACAAGCCGCATTACACGAATATCCAGATGCCATGGTCGAACCGCCCGCCTTTTGTGCCCGCAGAAGACAATCCGACGGGGCTTTACCGGAGGTATTTCACGGTGCCGGGATCCTGGCAAGGGCGCCGGATTGTACTGCACTTTGGCGGTGTGGAAAGCATGTTTTATGTGTATGTGAATGGCGCGCTTGTGGGGATGAGCAAAGGCTCCCGGTTAGCGGCGGAATTTGACGTGACGCCGTATATCAAGTCGGGTCGTAATTTGCTGGCCGTGATGGTGATTCGCTATTCCGATGGTTCGTATCTGGAAGATCAGGATCACTGGTGGATGGCGGGTATTTATCGCGATGTCTATCTATATAGCACGGATCAGGTCTATTTGGCGGATGTGTTTGCAACGGCAACCCTGGATGAGAATTACACGGACGGAATCCTGTCGGTGGAGGCCAAGCTTGGTTTTACCCAGGAACCGCATGTCAATTATGTTGTGGAAGCATTGTTGTACGATAAAAACCGGATTGCGGCATCTTGGCGTGGATCGGTATCCGAATCCTACCGGATTGACAATTATGCGCTGACGCTGCTTGGTGCGGTACACGAACCGCAGAAATGGAGTTCGGAAAGCCCTTATTTGTATACCCTTGTTGTTCTGCTGAAAGATGCGGGGCGGGTGATCGAAGCCACGAGTTGCCGTATCGGTTTTCGTTCGGTCGAGGTGAAGGAGCGTGCCCTGCTAATCAACGGGAAGGCGGTATTGATACGCGGGGTAAATCGTCATGACCATCATGACACGCTGGGCAAGACGATACCGCGCGAAACGATGGTGAAGGATATCGCGGTATTGAAGCAGTTCAACTTCAATGCTGTGCGGACATCGCATTATCCGAATGATCCCTTATGGTATGACTTGTGTGACGAATATGGAATATATGTGTTGGACGAGGCTAATATCGAGGCGCATGCCAATTACAAGACGCTTTGTCGGGATCCGCGCTGGTCACAGGCTTTTTATGAACGCGCTTTTAATATGGTTCTGCGGGATAAGAATCATCCATGTGTGATCGGGTGGTCCCTTGGTAATGAAACGGGTTATGGCGCGAATCATGATCGTGCCGCTGATGCAATTCGCGCCTATGATCCGTCGCGTTTTCTGCATAACGAAGGCGCGCTCAAGCCTGGCTGGGCACAGTCTGGCAATGTTTATTTTGATACGGAAGGCGACCGATCCAACGATATCTTTGGCCCCATGTATCCACATGTGGATGTGTTGAAGGAATTTGCCCTGAAGGTTTCTGACGCCGAGTATCGCCCGTTTATTCCCTGCGAGTACACGCATGCCATGGGTAATAGCAACGGAAATCTCAAGGAGTATTGGGATTTGATCAAGAAGTTTCCGGGATTGCAGGGTGGTTTTATTTGGGATTGGGTTGACCAGGGGATTATCAAATCGGTGCATGGTACATTGCCGGAAGCGATTGCTACTTGGCCTCATAAGCAGGTGGAAGCAGCGCGGAAAGCGTGTCACAAGCCCGGGGGGCAGTATTACTGGGCCTATGGCGGGGATTTCGGGGACGAGCCGAATGACGCCAATTTTTGTATCAATGGCATGGTCTGGCCCGATCGGACCCCGCATCCTGCCATGTATGAATTCAAAAAGCTGGTGCAGCCGATTTCCCTGCATTTTACCAAGGGCACATTGCGGATTACGAATGAACAGGATTTTAGCGATCTGCGTTGGTTGCAGGGAGAGTGGTCGCTTTCGGTGAGCGGTGCGGTGGTGCAGAAGGGGCGGTTGCCTCGCTTGCAGACGCTGCCGGGACAAACCGAGAGTATTGTCCTGCCTCTTAAAACGATGCCATTACAGTGGGGCGAGGAGTTGCACCTGATGGTTCAATTCAAAGTGCGGCAGAAGACGCTTTGGTGCCAGCAGGGGCATGTGTTGGCCTGGGAGCAGTTTTTGCTGGCACGGAAGCGTAAGCGGATGCGTTCCAGCGCCGGTGTTGCTGGTACACCTGAGATGGGCGACAACCAAACCGAGATCATTGTAAGGGCCGGTCTGAATCGTTTTGTGTTTGATAAGCAGGAGGGTACGCTCGCTGCGCTGCAGCATGCGGGCGCAGAGTTGTTGATTGCAGGGCCGCGTTTGCAGGTGTGGCGCGCGGCTACCGACAATGATGGTATCAAGCGCTGGTCAGGTCAGATGTATAAGCCACTAGGGAAGTGGTTGGATGCGGGATTGGATCAACTTGTGTTTGAGCGTCCCGATGTGGTTGCAAGCATACAGGGGCGATGTGTAGTGGTTGATATCTGCCAGCGGGTGCATGGTCGCGCGGTTGAAAACGGTTTTGATCATGCGCATAGCTATACGATTGATGGCACCGGTGCGGTTTGGGTTAAAAACACTGTGACCGCGTTTGGTGCACTACCGTCGTTGCCACGCGTTGGGGTCACGCTGCAGCTGGTGTCCGGTTATGAGAATCTGGAATGGTTTGGCCGGGGGCCGCACGAAAGCTATTGTGATCGCAAGGCGGGGGCACCGGTCGGCCTGTATAAAAGTACGGTTGCGGATCAATTTGTGCCATATATCATGCCGCAGGAGCATGGGAACAAGGTGGATGTGCGGTGGTTGTCGCTGGACAACGGTTGCCGCAAGGTGCAATTTGTGGCTGACAGTCTGATGGAGTGTTCCGTCAGTCATTTTACCGCTGCCGACATATTTCGTGCGCACCATACCAGCGAGTTGCGTCCGCGGGAGGAGGTGGTTGTGAATATTGATTACGGTCAACGCGGTCTGGGAACGGGCAGTTGTGGTCCGCAGACACTACCGCAATATGAGATCGAGCCGGGTCGGTACGAGTTCGGGTATTTGTTACGCGTAGGTGAGGTGCTGGGGCGGTCAGGATAATGGCTGTGTAATAGGGCCGGGTTGATGTTGTTTTCTGAATAAGCCATTGCGGTTTATGTGGCGTGTGTTTTAGTATGTCTTATGGCAACAGCGAATTACATACAGGCCGTACTTGAAAAAACGGGGGTATTTCCGTCTGATAAGTTGTCGGAGGCCGCCGAGGGAATTGCTTCGGGAAACCTAACACCGGGTGAGGCTGCCGTGCAGGCCGGGCTGGTGGAGCGCGATTTTCTGGCGGCTTTGGCGGGTATTTTGCGGATGCCGTATTTACGTCTCAACGAGCAGGAGATTGCTCCAGAAATTCTGGCGATATTACCAACGAAAGCCGTGTTTCAGTATCATGTAATTCCCGTGGCAATGGAGAATGATACGTTGCGGGTTGCTGTAAGCGATCCCTTTACAACGGGGTTGATTGATTCCTTGCGACTGGCTGCGGGTTGCCGGGTCAAGTTGGCATTGAGTCCTTCAGAAGACATCGGGGATGCGGCTCGCAAATTCTATGGTGTTGGTGCGGAAACGGTTGATCGCATGATGCTGGATAACCGTTATGAAGAGTTGGCGGATGAGAAGATTGTCAAAGCGGACCTGAGTGAGCTGGATCAGGAAGCGTCGATCGTCAAGTTCGTGAATCAGATCATCCGGGAAGCCGAGCGGCAGGGGGCAACCGATATTCACTTTGAACCCATGGAGAATCGCTTGCGGATCCGTTACCGGGTTGATGGTGTTTTGCATGAGACGCCCGTGCCGGTGCAATTGATTCGGTTTCAGGCTGCGATTATTTCGCGCATCAAAGTGATGGCGAATCTGGATATTGCGGAGAAACGTTTGCCAATGGATGGTCGTATCGGGCTGCGGGTTGAAGGACGTAATATTGATATTCGTGTTTCGACGATGCCGACGGTGTATGGCGAAAGCGTGAGTCTGCGGTTATTGCAAAGCGGGACGCAATTGATCCGGATTGAAGATTCCGGTATGAGTGATGTTGATAGTGCCACGGTGCGTCGTTTGATCCATCGACCGAATGGGATCATCCTCGTTACGGGGCCAACGGGATCCGGTAAATCGACCTCTCTTTTTGGCTATTTACAGGAGTTAAACCGGACGGATGTGCGGATTATGACCGCGGAGAATCCCATTGAGTACGAGATGTCCGGTGTGAATCAAGTTTTGGTCCGGCCCGAGATCGGGTTGACATTTGCGCGTGTGCTGCGTTCCTTTTTGCGTCAGGATCCGGATATTATCATGGTGGGTGAGATCCGGGATCTGGAGACGGCTGAGATTGCGATACAGGCTTCGCTTACTGGGCATCTTGTATTCAGCACCCTGCACACGAATGATGCGGCTGGCGCGTTTACGCGTCTTGTTGATATGGGCGTTGAACCGTATTTGGTTGCCTCGGCCGTTGAGGGGGTGATTGCCCAACGGTTGGTGCGCTGTCTGTGCACCCGCTGTCGTAAACGGGTGCCGCTACCAGAGGCTGATGTGTTGGCCGATATTCGTTTTCCCGTGGATATGCTGGAAACGCCGGAAGTATTTGAGCCAGCTAGCTGTGATCATTGTCGCGGGACCGGTTTCCGCGGGCGCTCGGGGATTTTTGAAATATTGCCGGTCAGTGAGGCGATTCAGTCGCTCGTGACAGGACGGCATAATGCCTCCGAGATCAAGCAGCAGGCGCTACGGGAAGGGATGCACACGTTGCGCGATGATGGCTGGGCTAAGGTTGCGGCTGGTGTAACGACGATCGAGGAAGTATTACGCGCGACTGAGGAAAACGACTGATCCATGCTGGTATACTGAAAAGCAAGATTGACGGGTACGATTGGTTGCGCACGGACGACGAGATATTGACGGTGGCGCGCGTCTTGGAAATTATGTTGAGGGTCAAGGAAGTAGAAGATCATGGCGATATTTACGTATACAGCGCGCACGGGAGCGGGCGAGAAAAAGACCGGCGAGATTGAAGCTGGTGACCGCCGCATGGCGCTCGCGCAATTGGAGCGCCAAGGGTTACTTCCCGTTTCTGTGACAGAGGGTGCCGTGGCAGGCAAAAAGGCGGCGGTGCCTGCGAAGCGTTTTCAATTGGTGCGTGCGGCTTACATGAATACGCGTGAGGTACTGATTTTCACGACCGAACTGAGTGATCTGCTGGCATCGGGGATGACGTTAGGAAATGCCTTGAACACGCTGGCGAACCGCAAGTCCGGCCGTGGAAGCGATGTAATTCTGGCCAACCTGCGAAACGAGATTGTGAGAGGTGCCAGTTTGTCGGAAGCCTTGCAGCAGTACCCACGGATATTTTCGAATTTATATTGTAGCATGATTCGTGCGGGGGAGGCCAGTGGTGCATTGGATGAGGTTTTGAAACGTCTGGTGGAGCATTACGAGCGGATTCAGGAACTGAAGGAAAAGGTTGGTATGGCATTGGTCTACCCGCTGATCGTGATGCTGATGGGGTTTGCCACGTTGATCTTTTCGATGGTCAGTGTGGTGCCGCGCTTTCAATCGATTTTTGAACAGCTGGGACAGGCGTTGCCTTTGCCAACCCAGATTTTGGTGGGCATGAGTGATTTTCTGGTCCGCTACGGTGTTTTGGTGCTTGCCTTTGCGGGCTTGCTCGCTGTGCTGATATATCGTGCGGTGAAAACGGACAAGGGGCAGCTGTGGTGGCATGGTGTCCTGCTGAAGATGCCTTTAGTCAAAGGCGTGGTCGCTAGTGGTGTATATGCCAATTTTGCCCGGACGTTTGCGGTGTTGCTCAAAAACGGGGTGTCGGTATTGCATTCATTAGAAATTGTCGAGCGCACAGTCGGTAATGCTGTGATCAGTCAGGAATTGCGCAAGGCGCGTGAACGGGTGACGGATGGAACCTCGATATCCGGGCCGCTGGCGGCAGGTAAGGTGATGCCGGTGATGTTTACCGACATGCTGTCGATTGGTGAGCAAACCGGCGATATGCCAGCCGCTTTGACACATATTGCACGCCGGTATGAGAATGAGTTGGATCGTAATATCAAGATTTTTACCACGGCATTGGAGCCGATTTTGATTGTTGGGGTTGCGGTTGCAGTGGGGTTTGTGGCGATCAGTATTCTGATGGCTGTTTTCAGTTTGACGAATGGAATGGGCGTATAGGAAATGCTAAATGCTGAAACGCTAAATGCTGAAATGCTGAAATGCGGGGAAACCACGGGGCGGGTTTTGTTTCAAGCAGACGGGAGTTGTGGACATGAATGAGTCGCGCAGGGCGTATCGTATAAATATGGTTATTGGTTTGCTGGCTACGCTCGTCATCATAGCCTTGTGCTTTGTGCTACGGCAGGCGCAACAAGTCATCTTACCTCTTATTATTGCCTGGTTGTTGTCGTATGTGCTGGGGCCGGTTGTTACGTTTATGACGCGTAGGCGTATTCCGGCTGGACTGGCTGTTGCGCTGGTGTTGTTACTGCTCTTGGGGGTTGGGTATTTGGGGGGGATGTTTGTTATCACGCGCATCCAGTCGTTTTGGGCGGCGTTTCCTGATTATCAGAATCGTGTGATGGTGTTGTTGCGAGAGACGACCGCCCACTGGTCTATGGATTTTGATCCCCTTGTGGGGATCGATTGGGGCGGGAAGCTTGCTGGTTTTATGGCGGGAGCAGGGCGCTGGGCGATATCCTTCTCGATGCAACTGACGATGGTGATTATCTACCTCGTATTCCTGTTGCTGGGAAAACCTTTTTTCAATGCGAAATTGCGCGCGGCCTTCAAGGAGCGGCAAGCAACACGAATTTCCAGTGTTCTGGGGGCCATATCGGTACAGATCGGGGTTTATCTGTCCTTGCAGTTGTTGATCAGTGCGGCAACGGGGATTTTTGTCTGGCTGGGTTTGACCTGGATGAAGGTTGATTTCGCGGTGACGTGGGGTGTTCTGGCATTTTTGTTGAATTTTATTCCGACGGTGGGGTCGATCATTGCTTCTGTGCCACCGTTGCTGATTGCGTTCGTGCAATTTGAATCGTTTTGGCCCCTGCTGGGGGTCGGTTTAATGCTTTTGGCGATTCAGATTACGATTGGCAACTTCATATCGCCGAAGCTACTTGGCGAGCGTTTGAACTTGAGTCCGGTAGTGGTTTTGATTTCGCTCGTGTTCTGGGGGTGGTTGCTCGGCATTGTTGGAGCATTACTTTCGGTTCCGATTGCGTCGTCGATCAAGATTGTATGCGAGAATTTCGCGCCGTTGCGTCCTATTAGCATTATGATGGGATCCGGGCGGGTGTATAAGCGTCAGGAGTCAGCATAGCGAGTGTGGTGCGGCGGTGTGTTTTGGGGCCGCTGTTCACGACTGACGCGATAGCCATGGGTGTTGCGAGAGTCTGAGGCGATCGCGCAGAATCTTCAGCCACTCGGCGGTTACAATCCAGGGTGCTCGATTTTCCCAATGCGGGATGACAGGAATGACGCTGACGGCAATATTCCCGGAGGCATGTTTTGAAAATCGAGCCAAGCTCCGGCGTGCGTGAAAGCCGCAGGTCACAAATGCAACCTTCCGAATTTCCGGACGGTCTGCAACATACCGTGCGAGAGCGAGCATTTCGCCGTCGGTGTTACTGAATGTTCCCGGCAGGATCTGGATTTTGTGCGTGGCGAAGTGGGTGCTGGCGTATTCGTAGGCCCATTCCGCTCGTGTAAGGTTGCGCTGGTGTTTGCGCGACCAGAGACTGTTCTGTGTGTCGTTTCCAATCCAGATCTGGATGTTGTCCGATTGCGGCTGCGCTTTAAGCCATGCGTGCATGGTGCGCAGTCGGCGCGCCTGGGCGCGCGCCCCGCAAACGAGATAGATGGCATCCATGTGTTGCGCATGTTGTGGTTTTTGCGTGCGCATTTGGAGGCGGGAGGCCATCGGTCCGCTGATGACAGCGACCGCAAAAGAGAGCATTGCGAGTACACGGACATATACGGGTATTTTATTGCGAAGTGCTTTCATGCTGTGGGTGCTTTTTTTAGTGGGCGTGGTGTCCGCTGCCAGGCACCTGATAAGTCTCCGCGGCAGTAACGGATGAACCCCGCAAACAAGGCGGCTTGCATCATGACAAAGTGGTGAATACCGGCAAGAAGTTTGCTTGCTGGCTGCCGGGGTGTTGCGGGAATCCATTGGCTTAGGCCGAGAACGAGGATGCATCCGAGAGCAGTTGCCAGGAAAGCAGCTGGGAGGATGATGCGGTGCGCCAGCGCGGCAGGCATCGATAGGATGGTTCCGATGGCGAGTGAGCAGCCCAAGAGATAGAAGTGCGGGGTGAACCAGCGCAAGACTTTATGGGACCAGAAGAAGAGGGCGAAGTATTTGTGACGCGGGTGCAGGCATGCCCGGCAGTATTGCAGGGCCTGGTAGGCGCCACTACCGATGCGGACGCGGCGTTTCCATTCATCGGCCGTGTCCGGAAGATCTTCATGCGCAATCGCTTCAGGCTCGAACATCATTTGTAGTCCTGTTTCCCGGACTTTCATGCCGATGACAAAGTCGTCGATAATGGTACAAGCCGGGAGTTGTTGCCAGAAGCAGGCAGATCGAATGGCGTAGATGGCTCCATTCGCGCCGAGACAGGAGTCATAGTGCGATTCGATCTCCTTGAGTTTCGTTTCTAGTGTCCAGTAAGTTTGTTCGGGCTGTTCATGCGGATGCACGAAAATGAGTCGTCCACAAACCCCGCCGACATTCACGTCTTGTAAGCGCGCTACAAGCTTGGTGATGGCATTGGATTGGAATTGCGTATTGGCATCGGTGAAAACGAGAATGCGCGCAGGCGAATGTTCTTCCGCGTTTGCCTTTTTTACAAGGTCGACGAGCACGACGGCTTTTCCCCGGTTGGTGGGATATTCCATAAGTGTTACAGAGAGTTTCGTTTTCGTTTGGAAATTCCGCACAACTTCGGCGGTACGATCTGTGCAGCCATCGGTTCCGATATAGACCGTGATGGCGGTTTGTGGGTAATCCAGTTTTTCAATATTGGCTAGTCTTTCGTGTATAACTGTTTCTTCGTTCCATGCTGCAATGATAATGCTCACGTCTGGTTGATATGTATGATGTGTTGTGTTGTCGGATTGTTGCGGTAACTGGTGTGCGCGTCGCAATAATACGCCGGGAAAGACAATCCACGTGTATGCGAGCACGAGACCGACGAGAATCAATAAAACCATGAAAGTGATGTGGATCATATTTTAACGCTGTGTTTCGGGTTGTTCGCTACGATTGGTTATTGTTGATTCGACTATGCCACTGCCTTGTATTGTTTGCCAGATCATTTAAAATCGATTGATGATATTTTGTTGTTTTGCCGGCGGCAAATAATGCATTCGCACATGCAAAAAAAATAGCACATGCATGCAAAGATATGTTGACGCACATTCCAATGTCGCGATAGATTTCAAGCAGGTTGTGCAGCGCGTTATGCAATGCACGTGACGAGTGGTACGCGGTGATAGTTGTTGCGATGATGTGATAGCGTAGCGATGTAAGCCGACTACCGTAACGGCCGGGATATCCGGCACAAGTAGGAGATGCTGACTATGGCAGCAAATAAGACGGCGAAGGCGGCGGTAAAGAAAGCACCTGTCAAAAAGGCTGCAGCCAAGAAGGCTCCCGCGAAGAAGGCAGTAGCCAAGAAGGCTCCCGCGAAGAAGGCAGTAGCCAAGAAGGCTCCTGCGAAGAAGGCAGTAGCCAAGAAAGCTCCTGCGAAGAAGGCAGTAGCCAAGAAGGCTCCTGCGAAGAAGGCAGTAGCCAAGAAGGCACCGGTCAAGAAAGTTGCGGTTAAGAAACCGGCAGCCAAGAAAGCGCCAGCTAAGAAGGCTAAAAAGTAACAGCCAAAGATGCGTATGCACGTTTCGAAGTGTATATGCACAAAGAAGAGGTGACCGGCTTTTTGCCGGTCACCTTTTTTTATGTACGGAGCGCGTGCGGTTCTGTTAGCGTTCGCCGTAGTTGCAAACTGGTATTTTCTTATACTGCCCGTCGTTGATTTTTACTGTGGAGGTTTTTGTGTTGATGCAAACCGTATTTATGCCGGGGGCGCTTCCCTTGATTGCCAGTGCTGATATTCTGCAGATCATACTGCTTTCCGATCTTATGGGTAAATCCATAATGCTCTTATTGATCGGTGGATCGATCTGGGTCTGGTATATGATGATCACGAAGAACACAGCGCTGCGCCGTGCGCAGCATGATGCCGAACGCTTTCTGGCTACCTATCGTAAAGCCTTGCACCCTCTCTTGGTAATCGATCGCAAGGGCAATGGACATAATCCGATCGAGGCGGTCTACAAGCAGAGTTATGCGGCAATGGAGGCGGTGCTGGATGTTCAGGGGATATCTGTGGATGCATTGCTGGATGCCGGTTCGGTCGCAAAAATCCGTTTAAGCGATCGTCAGATTGATTCTGTTCGCAACGCGGCCGAGCGCGCGGTTTCGGAGCAGGCGCTGCTGTTGGAGGCGGACATGAATACCTTGGCGAGCGCATCGAGTTTAGCTCCCTTTTGTGGACTGTTTGGTACGGTATGGGGCGTGATGCGGGCTTTTGGTGCGATGACAGGATCAGGTTCGGCACTTCTTTCCGAGGTTGCGCCCGGTATATCGAGTGCTTTGGCGACGACGGTGCTGGGATTGCTGGTGGCGATACCCTCTGTATATGGGTACAACAAATTAAGTGATCAGATCCGTTGCTTGACGGTTGTAATGGATAATTTTGCTCAAGAGGTGACCGGTGATTTGGAACGGATGCATCGAGCATAGTATGTTGCAAGGAGCAAACCATGGGTAGGCGCGCCCCGTTAACAGCTTTACGGCGCATGGGGGATATTAATCTTACGCCGTTGATGGATTTGACATTTATTTTGTTGATCACCTTTATCATCACATTTCCGCTGATGGAGCAGGGGATTCCACTTGATTTGCCGGATGGTCGCGCCACACCCCAAGCACGTGATGAGGAGCCGCGCGAGGTGAGCATCGATCGCAATGGTCAGTTGTTTTATGAGATGCAGCCAGTGAGTCCGCTTGAGTTGGAGGATGCGCTTGCCATCCTGGCGCAGCGTGAGCCGAATGTGCGTGTGTATGTGCGTGCTGATCGCGGCGTGGCGTATGGTGCGGTGGTGCGTGTTTTACAGGCATTACAAGATGTGAATATCACGCGGGTTGCGCTGGTGACGCGAGCGGATTCGTAAGGGGGGGGCGTATGGCTGCACATAGAAAACATGTAAATGCGCATACGCGTACGTTTTTTTCGAATCGTATTCGTCGGCTGGTGTTCTTGTTTTGTGTGCTGCTTTTTGCGGTTGCCTGGCAGCGGGAGTGGGTGGGACGGTTGGCTCGGCAGCAAATCAACTATTGGTTACTACCGCGCGAATTGGTGTCGGGGCGTGTGTTGCTACAACCATTGACTGTGGTTCTGGCGGGTGAGGCGGTGCCCTTGGTAGAGGGGGTGGAGTTGACCGTGAGTCCTGCCTGGAGTCGCTCGGTTTTGCAAGCTAGCCCATGGCCGTCTTTTTTGATGCCACCGGGGCTGCTTACGGATGGTTTGGTTTCGGCTGGTTCCGTCGCATTTCCCCAGCCTGATGATACGGTATTTCAGGTTCCTTTTTATTTACGCGCCCGCGCTGAAGTGGGTATGGTGCCGCACTTGCATATACGGTTTCCTGCCACCTCGTTGAATTATCTATTGGATGCTGCATTTGCGGAAGACTGGACCGAAACGGGCGAATATTTGCTGGGATCCTATGATTTGGAGCAGCGGATTCGCTTTGATTTGCTGCGCATAACGACGGTCACAACCGATGTAACGCGGCCGATGTTCCCGATTATGCTCGAAGGCGTTGCCAGCGGTGAGCTGCGTTACCGTTTTCGTGATGGCTGGTTTCGTGCAACGGTAACGGCGCGTGTGCGGGAGTTGCGCGTTTCTTTTGTGCTGATTCCAATTGCGCATCCTGATGGAATTGGGTTTGACTACCGTGCCCGGGTTGAAAAGCTGGATTTGCGGGTGCGCAAGATGCCTCGCTGGGTCGAGCGTCGGCTGGCGCGTTCGGTGCGTGCTTCGATGGAGCGGTCTTTGAATCACCGTCGGAAACGCGAGCGCATGGCTCGAAATCGTTGGCCTTTGTGGTTGCCGATGGCTTTAAGTGTGGATGCGGAAATCATCAATCCGCCGGAGCCTGTCCTTCTGCGTTAACCGCGCGGTTGCTGTTAGCGCTGCAGTTTAATGCGTGACATGTAATGCTGTAGTACGCATTGAATCACGTCGTCCTTGGTGATGTCTTCGGTATAGTAATCGCTTGCGCCGGGTAATAGCATGGCCTCGACCGTTACAAGTCGCAATCCGCCGCGTTCACGCATACGTACCTGTGCGTAGGGTAGTCTGCGATCCGGGAGGGTTCGCTCTTGCATGCGGAACATGATTTCTTCGCTGGTGCCATCGAATACCGTGATGACAGCGCTGCTTGGTGTGCTGCGTATGCTGACACGCCGGCCATGTTTTTCGAAAGCGGGGCGTAGTTCCTCGAATGCCGGCAAAGCCACCTCCGCGACAAATTTTTCAAAGGGGGAGAGTTTTGTTTCTTTCTGCGTCTGACCGGGATCCACGAAAAAGCTGTCGAGTGTTTGCTGCCATTGTGCCATATTGCCTGCTTCCTCAGATTTGCGTTTTGCTGCACACGGGAGGAAGGTAGCACAGGCCGTTGCGGGTTGCAACTTCGTATGCTTTGCGTCATCAAAAGCTCGTGTTTGTGTCAGCGTGTGATAGAATCCGGAGCTGCTGTTTTTGTTTGTTTACCGGGATGAAGCATGTGGATGATTTATAATATTCTTTTTGTGTTTGTCTATATACTGCTGCTGCCGCATTTTTTCGTGCGCATGCGACGCAGGGGTGGTTACCGGCAGCATTTCGGAGAGCGGTTCGGGCGATACGATGCGACCAAAGAGGTGGCGTTGCTGGAGTCAGGGCGTATCTGGGTGCATGCGGTGAGCGTTGGTGAGGCACAGTTGGCGCTGGCGCTGATCCAGGTGCTACGAGAAGAGGACCCTTCTTTGCGCTTTGTTGTCAGTACCACGACCTCAACCGGCTATAGCTTGATCGCCACGCGCAAGCAGGATGTCGATGTCCTGATTTACTACCCGTTGGATTTTCCCTGGATTGTGAATCGCGTATTGGCGAAGATCCGCCCGCGCGCGTTACTGTTGCTCGAGTGCGAGTTGTGGCCGAATCTTCTGCGAGGTATGTCGCAGCGGGGTATTCCTGTCTGGGTGATCAATGGAAGAATCTCGGAACGATCGTTCCGCGGGTATCGTAAAATCGCCTTTCTTTTCCGGCGAACGGCATGCTTGGTAAAGGGATTTCTCGTGCAGACAGACGGGGATGCGGAGCGATTGCGTTTGCTCGGGGCAGAAAATGTTTGTGTGCTGGGCTCGGCCAAGTTTGATGTGCCCCTGCCGGGGCCTATGGAGCGGGAGCGTGCACTTGCTGTGATTGAACAGGCAGGCATGAATCCAGCTGGGATGTTCTGGGTCATGGGGTCGACCTGGCCGGGAGAGGAAGAGGAGCTTGTCAGGGTTTTCCAGGTATTGCGGGAGCGTTATTGCCATTTACAGGCGATACTTGTGCCACGGCATGCTGAGCGGGGCGATGCGATTGCGGCGGCTCTGGATCGTATCGGGATTGCGTATGTGCGGCGATCCAAGCTGTCCGGGACCGCTCCTCCCGGGGAACGGCCTGTACTCCTGCTGGCCGATAGCACGGGGGAGCTAACGGGATATTATATGTTGGCGGATTTCGTGTTTGTCGGCAAAAGTCTGGCGGGTAATCACGGGGGCCAGAATCCTGTTGAGGCCGCTGCGCTGGGAAAGGCGGTGGTGGTAGGTGAGAATATGGAGAATTTCGGGGGTGTGATGGCGGATCTGGTGTCCGCAGATGCCATTGGTGTTGTCAGGGACTTCGCTGAGCTGGTGGTATTTGCTGAAAGGTGTGCTTCAGATGCGGGATTTCGCACGGCACTTGGTCAGCGGGCACGCGAGGTGGTTGCATCCCGGCGTGGCGTTATGCGCAAGAGTGCCCATCTGGTTATGCAGCATCTGCGGGAAGCGAAACGTTGACTCAGACGGGGGATCAGGTAGACTGCGTTTTTTTTAAGGAGAGGGCAGATGAAGATACTGGTTGTAGGTGGTGGCGGGCGTGAACATGCACTGGTTTGGAAATTGGCATCGGATGCTGCCAGCCCCGCATTATATTGTGCACCGGGTAACGCGGGCACCGCGCAGCATGGGACAAATCTCCCGCTGGCGGCAGATGATGTTCCCGGTATTCTCGCCTGGGCAAAAGCAGAGCGGCCGGATTTAACGGTTATCGGGCCGGAGGCTCCCTTGTGTGCGGGGCTTACGGATGTGCTGATGGCGGAAGGTCTACGCGTGTTTGGGCCGAATCGGGCGGCGGCACAACTTGAGGGTAGCAAGATCTTTGCCAAGGAAGTCATGGAAGCTTCTGGTGTACCGACCGCGCGTTCCGCCACTTTTACCGATCCGGAATCTGCGAAGGCGTATGTGCGTGCCGAGGGTGCTCCGATCGTGATCAAGGCAGAGGGGCTTGCGGCAGGCAAGGGGGTCACGGTATGCGCAAGCGTTGCGGAGGCTGAGTCTGCGATTGATGTGGCAATGTGCGTCAAGGCGTTTGGGGCCGCAGGCGAGCGCATTCTGGTTGAAGAGTGTCTGGATGGCCCAGAGGCCTCGATTCTGGCATTGGTGGATGGTGAACACTGTGTTTTACTGGCGTCTTCACAGGATCACAAGCGTGCGCTCGAAGGCGACCGGGGGCCCAATACGGGGGGGATGGGAGCCTATTCGCCTGCACCCGTGGTTACGGATGCCCTCTGGCCTGTGATCAAGGAACAGGTTTTTGCCCGCACACTGCAAGGTTTACAAGCACGTGGTATTACCTTCAAAGGTGTTTTATATGCGGGACTGATGTTGACACCAGATGGTCCAAAGGTTCTCGAATTCAATACGCGTTTCGGTGATCCGGAAACACAGGTGATTCTGCCGCGTTTGGATGTTGATTTGGTACCTTTGTTCGAGGCTTGCATTGATGGGACCTTGTGTGAGTCGATGCTTGCATGGAAGCCGGATGCCTGTGTGACGGTGGTTATGGCGGCCAAGGGGTATCCGGGGAGCTACCCGAAGGGCGATGCTATCACGGGGCTTGATGGAGCCGGCGCGATGGAAGGCGTGGTTGTGTTTCATGCTGGCACGCAATTGGCGGGAGACCGCGTGTTGACTGCCGGTGGGCGCGTTCTGGGCGTTACGGCGTTAGGCCCGCAACTGGAGGATGCGATTATGCGTGCGTATGCTGGAATTGATCGCATTGGGTTTGCGGGCGGCTGGTGCCGGCGCGACATTGCCGCGAAAGCGACACGTTCGAACGAGGTGTTTTGATGCGGGATTTGGTGTTTGTCTGTACGGGAAATATTTGTCGTAGCCCCATGGCAGAGTATTTGTTTCGGGATCTGATTCGGGCATCGCATCCTGACTGGCGCATATTTTCGGCCGGGGTGGCGGCATCATACGGGGTTCCCGCCAGTCGACATGCCGTGCAAGTTGTGGCCGAAAAGGGGGTTGATCTTTCGCCGCACAGGAGCCAGCCGTTGATTCCCGTGATGGCATCGACGGCGTGTTTGTTTGTCGTGATGACGACGGGCCATATGGCATACCTGCGGGATATGTATCCGGCGACTGCCGATAAGACGCATTTGCTTTTGTCGTTCAAATCGCGAACGCAAGAAACGGATCTTCTTGATCCGATTGGGTTGTCACTGGATGTGTATCGTTATGTGCGTGATGAGATCGCAGATGCATTGGTTGGGCTTGCGGCTTTTTTGGCAACGGTGAAAAATGAAGAGCAATCGAAGAGTATATAAAAACAAGGAGCGTTTCCTATGCGAATTGGGATAGCAGCAGATCATGGTGGGGTTGCGTTAAAAGAGGCACTGATCCGCAGTCTTGAGGTGGATCATGTCACGGTTGTGGATTACGGATGCCGCGCGGATGCGGGCTCGGTTGATTATACCGATTATGCCGGTTTATTGGCAGGTGGTATTGATCAGCAAGTGATAGACGAAGGAATCCTGATTTGCACAACGGGTATTGGCATGTCGATGGCCGCGAACCGGTATCCGTATTTGCGCGCAGCCTTGTGTACGTCGCCACGTATGGCGGAGATGGCTCGCAAGCATAATGATGCGAATGTACTTGTGCTGGGTGCGGCTGTCACGGATGCGGCGACAGCGCTTGCTATTCTCAAGGTTTGGCAGGAAGTGCGCTTTAGCGGGGAGGAACGCCATGCACGCCGGCTGGGCAAACAGACGCGCTTTGCCGCTTTTGCTGTGGATACCGATTCCATTCGTGCTGTTGATTCGGCGGTGTATGAAAATATCCGTTTGGAGACCGAGCGGCAGCGTGTGACCTTGAATCTGATTGCATCGGAAAACGGAGTCAGTCGGGCTGTGCGTCAAGCGCAGGGATCGGTGATGACGAACAAGTATGCGGAGGGGTATCCTGGCAAGCGTTGGTATAGCGGGTGTGACTATGTAGATGCGGTGGAGACCCTTGCCATCGAACGAGCCTGTGCCTTGTTTGGTGCGGAGCATGCGAATGTGCAACCGCATTGCGGCAGCTCGGCGAATATGGCGGTTTATCATGCCATGTTGAAGCCCGGCGACACGATTCTGGCTATGGATCTTGCGCATGGCGGGCATTTGACGCATGGCTCGCCGGTAAATTTCAGTGGTATGCTCTACCATGTTGTGCCGTATGGTGTTTCCAAGGAAACGGGTCTGATTGATTTTGCTGTTTTGGCGCGACTTGCGCAAGAGCACAAGCCTAAAATGATTGTGGCAGGTGCGAGTGCCTATTCCCGGATTCTGCCATTTGAGCGTTTTCGTGAAATTGCGGATTCCGTTGGTGCCTTCCTGCTGGTGGATATGGCGCATATTGCGGGCTTAGTGGCGGGTGATGTACATCCAAGCCCGGTGCCCCATGCTGAGTTTGTTACGACGACCACGCACAAAACGTTGCGTGGTCCGCGAAGCGGAATGGTGCTTTGCCGAGGTTCGCATGCGGCGGCGGTTGACAAGGCGGTGTTCCCGGGGCTGCAGGGAGGTCCATTGGAGCATGTCATTGCCGCAAAGGCGATTTGTTTTCATGAGGCCCAGCAATCTGCGTTCAAGACCTATGCGGCCAATATTGTGTCGAATGCCAAGACGATGGCAACGCAATTTCTGGAAAATGATCTGACATTGGTGTCGGGCGGTACGGATAACCATCTGATGCTGGTTGATGTGGGGGCGGCCGGCACCACCGGCAAGGCGGTTGCAGGGGCGTTGGATGAAGCGGGGATCATCGTGAATAAGAATGCGATTCCTTTTGATGCGCGCAGTCCTTTTGTAACCTCCGGTATTCGGATTGGGACGCCGGGCATTACGGCCCGCGGTATGGGTCCTGCTGAGATGGTTCAGATTGCGCATTGGATTACGGCTGTGGTCCGTTCGCCTGAGGATGCCCATTTGTTGCAGCGGATCCGTAGCGAAGTTGCAG